>JALVSJ010000543.1 GCA_027024445.1 Desulfobacterales bacterium | reverse complement strand
GGCATTCATCTGCTTGAAGATGGAGGTCAACTGGCGGTCAAAACCCATAGGAAAAGTGGGAAAGAATCTGCCTTCTCTCATGAAACTGACCCAGGGAGAATTTACACAAAATAGTTGACAGTACCGTGGAAGTGTTACAAAAGCTCTTAAAGTCAGAGATAAAGGCACGGAGCAGAAAAAATGTGGTCCAGGCCCGTTCTTTTGCGGAAATGCTGGAGAGATCCATAAGACGCTATCACAACCGGACTATTGAAACGGCCCAGGTGATTGAGGAACTGATAGCCCTTGCAAAAGAGATGAGACAGGCCAATGAGCGAGGAGAAGAACTGGGGCTAAGCGAAGACGAGCTGGCCTTTTACGATGCACTGGAGGTTAATGACAGTGCTGTTAAGGTGCTGGGGGGTGAGACCTTAAGGACCATTGCTCAGGAACTGGTTGAAACTGTAAAGAAGAACCTCACCATTGATTGGACAGTCAGGGAGAACGTAAGGGCCAAACTCAGGGTGATGGTAAAGCGAATTCTGCGCAAATATGGATACCCGCCAGATAAACAGGAAAAGGCGACCCAGACCGTACTGGAACAGGCCGAGGTTTTGTGTGACTCATGGACAATTGAGATGATGGAGACGAATTAACAGGGCCAAAGGACATAAAGCTCATTTTTAGGGAAACTAAATGGACATAAGAGAGTTGCAGGAAAAAGTAATTCGCTTCAGGGATCAGCGGGATTGGGGCAAGTATCATAACCCCAAAGACCTGGCTATTTCTCTCTCGCTTGAGGCAGGGGAATTGCTGGAAATCTTTCAGTGGAAAAGTCAGGATGAGGTAGAGTTCATAAAGACTGATGGTGAACAAAGGCAACGTGTAAAAGAGGAACTGGGAGATATCCTCATATATGCCCTTACCATGGCTCATGAGTTTGCATTTGATCCCTCGGAGATCATCCTTGAGAAAGTCAAAATCTATGCGTGCTTTTATGGTTTGACGGCTGTTTTGCTAGACCGGGGGCAACAATTTAGAAAACATACTGGAGTGAAGGCTGCTTTGCACAAAGATTTGATCAAGACGGGGCTAATAGAAGCCAACTGGGGGGGATAACCCCTATTCATACCGATATCCTCCTTGACTATCAGATTGGCTGGATCGGGAGTTCTTAATCCTCAGGTTGCATCTTACTTGCCAATATTAATCTAAAACAATCAATATAATCAGGGACATATTAAATCTTTACCTGCTTGGCGTCAAACGCAAAATGGGTAATCCCATAAACGCAGCTAAGCAACAAGAGGACTGGCCGATTGGTATTGGAGCCCTATCCACAGCTAGATAGAAGATTGGACGATGGGATAAAAAATGGCCCAATATTCCTGGTTCTTTAAAATAGCCTTTTCTGGTAAAAGGAAATTAGGCAGTTTTAGGGGGGGATTTGTAAGATGGTTCTTAAGTTTTTTTCCATGAGCATCTTTTCTAGGGCGGGCCTATACATAGATAAAGGAAAGGGCGGCCCCTGATTCTTCTTTTTCAGACATGAGACCGGGGTCCGATAAGAAATGGGTCGCGAAGGAAGCCTCTGACGGTACAGACCCAAGATTATTGTCACTAACGCAGGCAGAAACAAATTGAGGAGAAGCCGCGATCTTGTGGTCGAAATTGGGTTTTTCTCATATCGCTTAAGATTCATAGTCGTACCGAAGGACAACTGAACTTACAATGAAGCAAGAAGATAGAAAGATACTTAAGGAGCTTGCCGGGCGGATTCGGGCTATCTTCCCTGATGCCCGGATATGGGCCTTTGGATCTCGTGCCAGAGGAAAGGCAGAATGGGATACTGATCTTGAAATTTACCAGTTTGGCCACATAAGAATGTACTACTTGACCATAGGCATTTCCCCGTCTGATTGATCGTAGTCCAGGAATCGTCGTTCGGTTCCCTTCCCCGATTTCACCTTGTTCTTCAGCCTGTAGAATTTTCGCTTGATGGCGAGCGGGTAGGAGCGGGGAAGGCCGTCTAGCAGGCGCGAAGCCAGCACGGCGTCCCCCGCATGGTCTCCCCATTTTACGATTGACTTGTTCGACGCATGGCGCATTGAAGATGAACTCGACCCCCTCGGACGTCTTTACCATCGGGGAGCTTGATAATCACAGGATTAGCACTTCAGAAGCGAAGTTCCAGTAGGAGGCGAACTTCCAATGGGAGGTACCGGGTTACGCTGATTTAGCATTGACGTCCGATAGGGAAAATTGTAAAGTATATGCGTGGATGCTTAATTAAAAGAGGCATGGTGGCCGATTCGGAAAAACAAGCACGCATTTTCAAGGTGCTGTCCGTCGGAACGCGGGTACGGATGATCGAGCTTCTGAAACGTCGTTCCCTCTGCGTTAACGCCCTCGCGCGCGCATTGGACATAACGCCCGCCGCCGTCTCGCAGCATCTCAGGGTGTTGCGTGACGCAGGCATCGTGGTCGGGGACAAGCGAGGTTATTTCGTTCACTATAGAATCAACGAGAAGACCCTGGCAAAATGGAGCAAAACAGCGCAACGGCTTTTGAGTGTGGGGGATTAGAGGATGTCACGCTCCTCTCACATCACGGAAAAGTGCCCGCGCAGTGACTTGAAAAACAAGGAGGCCGACTATGTGCAAGAAAAGAGAATGCTGTGAGAACCCGGAGAAGCTCAGGGGAAAACCGAAGGGTTGCACTCCAGAGCAGATCCAGCAATGCCACGGCGATCCACAAAATAGCATCCCTGTGCATCAGGCGAGAAGGCGAAATGAACGAGGCCATTGTCGTTTCGGGTTTGAGCAAGCGTTTCGCGGAAGTTCAAGCGCTCTCTGATCTGTCGTTCAGCGTCCACCGGGGAGAGTTGTTCGGTTTTCTCGGCCCTAACGGCGCAGGCAAGACCACGACCATCAACATACTCACCGGACTCGCTCGACCGGACGCGGGGACCATCCGGATCGGTGGTATCGACTGTACGGAGAGGACGAGGGCGGCGCAGCGTCTCATAGGAGTGGTTCCGGATGAGAGCAATCTCTATCCTGAGTTCACCGGCTTCGAGAACCTCTGCTTCAGTGGGGCGCTCTACGGGCTGGACAAGGCCGAGCGCCAAGCCCGAGCGAGACGGCTTCTTGATCGATTCGGCCTCGCCGGGGCAGCAAACCGTAAATTCGGCGAATACTCCAAGGGAATGAAGCGCAAGCTGACCATTGCCGCAGGAATCATACATTCCCCGGAAATCCTTTTCCTAGACGAACCCACGACGGGGATCGACGTGGCCAGCGCGCGCCGACTGCGTCAACTCATTGCCGACCTCCATCGGGCCGGGACCACCATCTTCCTGACCACTCACTACATCGAGGAGGCGGAGCGGCTCTGCGACCGCATTGCCTTCATCGTATCCGGTCGCATCGTACGAATCGATACGGTCGAGCGCCTGGTGCAGCCGGTGCAAGAGAAACACGTCGTGCAGATCACCTGCGTGAGAATGCCGAATGGAATGGAAGTCAGTCTTTCGAGAGCGTTTCCCGACCTCGAGTTCAGGCTCCAGGGTGGGGAGTCGGTCCGGGTAGAGGCGGATCGACCTGTTCCCGTCGGGCCGTTGGTCCGTTTTCTGGAGGATCGGGGAACCGAAGTCCTCGAGGCCAAGAGGGTACGGCCGTCACTCGAGGATGTGTTCGTACAGATAACCGGAATAGAGGCGGAAATCATGCGAAAGGAGAAGGAGAAAGTCGGAGGGAACCTGTGAAACTCTGGATCGCTTTCTGGAACATCTTGGTCAAGGACATTCGGACTTACTATCTCAAGCCGCCGAACATCAGTTGGGGGCTGATTTTCCCGCTGGCGTGGACGGGTATGTTCTTCATCAAGTCCGGGAGCGGCTTTGAAGGCATAACGGCATTGCTGCCCGGCGTGGTGGCTATCTCGATCCTGTTCGGGACTACGTCGATGCTCGCCGTGACGGTCACTTTTGAGAAAAAGAACCGTTCCTTCGAGCGGTTGCTCCTTGCTCCGATTCCGTTCGAACTTCTCATGTTGGCCAAGACGAGCGGGGCCATCCTCTTCGGGGTGGCGAATGCCTCAGTACCAGTTGTCATGGCGGCTTTTCTGGCCGACCTGTCCCGCGTTTCGTGGGGTGTTCTCGTTCCCGCCGTCGTTATGATCGCGGTGGCCTCGACTTTTCTCGGGCTTTTCATCGCCGTGGCGGTCAGCGAAGTGTTTGAGGCGCAGACCTTTTCGAACTTTCTCCGTTTCCCGATGATTTTCCTGTGCGGGCTCTTCTTCCCCGTCGGGAAGCTCCCGATCTTCCTGAGGCCGCTTTCGTATGCATTGCCATTGACCTACGGGGCCGATGCCCTGCACGGAGCCACCCATGGCAGACATGCCTTGCCGTTGGTCCTCGACTTTTGGATCCTCGGGGGATTCTGCGTCGCCCTTTTCGCGGTGAGCCTTTGGAACATCAGGCGAAAATGGATACTCTGACCGCGACCCTCCGATCGCAGGGAACAAGCCAGCACGTCGTCGAGGAGAGGAGCTTTCTGTGATGGGTGTAGAGGACTTGGCCCGTATCCTCCCGGTCCCTCCTCCTCGTGGAGAGATAGGGCATGTAAGGGAATCGCATGGCCGCGCTGCGGATGGCGGCGCCGCGTGAAAGCACGTGAGTGATTTCTGAAAAGGGGGGAGTGAAAAGAGAGAGGTCCCTAGGAAACTAAATAAATGCCATAACAAGCCCCTTTATCGTTGCCAGCTGCCTCCTCCCTTTACCTCCTACTCTCTTCAGGTATGCTCAGCCAAACGACTTTATCGATCAGGGACAATCATCGTTTCCGAGCAGAATTTGAAAAACTTTATGCTGAGGCTCCAGACTGCGAAGATGCTAGAGTAACAGGTGGAGAGGGCCTTCAGGGAAGAATTCTATAGGCGGTCATGAACTGGCAGTGTTGCCTGCTGTTGAGTGTGTCCTTGCCATAAGGTCCATACTGGGAGCTCGTAGGGCCGTGCCGCCAGGGCTTTCCAATCCCTTGGGGCTCCTTCCCGATTACCAGCAGAAGTACAGGGATTATTTATCAAAGAGGCACTCATAGCAAAATTCGGTTCATCCAAGCACGGGGCTGTGGATGTGGAGGCAGGTATTCGAAGTGTGCCTCGGGATGGGTGAAGGCAAAAGGTGTGGTGAGCTGCCAGAATTTGAGGACGGATTGATCAGAGTACTTGATAAGCCCTTTTACAAGGACACTGCAGGTGCAATGCCAGGAGGAATACTGGGGCCTATTGGGGAGAAGATGCCATACTTCAGAGATGGAAGCACAAGGTCAGCCGCGGAGAGAAGATAGTCCACCTGGCCGATCAACTCGTGGCTTTACCCGGGTAAAGTAGCGGTTGTTCTATATCTACCGCACCCAAGGATTAGGGATGAATGTCTGTTCAGGCCTACCCATGGGGTCCTTTGGTTACAACCGGTACTCGCCTGGACAACAGGCCTTGTAGAGTATCAATTCAGGCATGTTCTCCGTCTTTTTCGACTTACTGGGTCTTAACCCATTGGTTTTACTCCCGGCACTGTTTTTATGTCGCAAGGTGCGATGTGGTAAGTCAAGAGAAGGGGTGACCTTGGAAGTGCTTAAAAATCAAAGGGTGTTAGTAAGGCAAGAAAAAACATGTAATGGCGAAAGTGAATTTGAAAAAGAATCAAAAGAGGGGACACTGGGATAGATAATGAGAAATTGCCAAAGGCGTGGATTTCCATCCCTCACAGACATTCTTGTGATGGAATTACCTGGGCGGCGGTGTGTCTAATGATTGAAAATGGATCAACTTGGTGCTTACGCTCAACTTCTTTGGCGGTCCTCCAGAATGGTTGGCTCCCATCACAAGAAAGAGCTCGGGCCTTTGGCGCTTTTGCAAGTCCATGGGGGCTGGATTCTTCTCGCCCTGCTCCAACCTATTGTAATGGATCCGGCACAATGACTGCCCTGCCTACAATCTCACCGTTTCGAAGCATCTCAAAGACCTTATCTACTTCACTGAGAGGGTAGCGCGTAATATGAGGTTTGATCCGACCGGCTTCCGCTAGCGCCACAAGGTGCATCAACTCCAGTTTACTTCCACCGAAGGTGGTGCTCATGGCGGCCCCATGAGGGAGCGCACGATCCTTGAATTCGAAGCTCCCCTGGCTGCGCCCCACAACCACGATATGGCCCAATGGTCGAATGATCCTTGCAGCTAACTCCATAGTGGCCCCGGCACCCACAAAATCCAACACGGCTTCGACTCCCATGCCAGATGTTTGGCTCCATATATCCTTAACAGTGGACTGATCCGAAACGAGAGTGCTGTCGGCACCCAAATCCTTTGCGAGGCTTAAGGCCTGTTCACTGATATCCACGGCAATCACACTGGCCGAGCAAATGGCCTTGAGAACCATCACGGCCATGTGACCTAGTCCGCCGATGCCGATGACGACTACCGTGCTGCCAGGAACCAGCAGAGGCAAAACGCGCCGCACCGCATGATAGGCGCTCAGACCTGCATCGGTGAGCGGCGCCGCCAGCCACGGCTCCAAACTCTTCAATGGAACAATGGACTGGGACGGAGCAACTGTGTATTCTGCGAGCCCGCCGTCCAGACCAATACCCGGCACCGGCAGCTTGTGGGGACAATAATTGTTCCAGCCCTCGGCACAGTAGGTGCAGTGCCCGCAGCCGGCCAGGGTCACTAGACAGGGCACCCCTATGTCAAGACCGGTTACACCCGGTCCGCAGGCTTCAACCCATCCGCCTATTTCGTGTCCTATGGTCATGGGAAGTTGAATATTTAGATGAGGAGGAGATGCACCCCATTCGTCAATGAGGTGCAAGTCAGATTGACAGATTCCATTACCTCCCACCTTTATAAGAACCTCACCGGGCCCGGGCTCAGGCACTGGCACGTCTACAAGTTGAGGAGGTTTTTTCCATTCAAACAGACGATAAGCCTTCACGGGTATAATCCCCTAATGGTCAAACCGAGTTAACAGTCAACACTCATGTGAGCCACAAAATCTAAGCATATCTTGAATCATTCTGTCATAATCATATTCTGGCAACCATCCCCATTCTTCCCTGGCCCTTGAGTCGTCAATGGGGAGGGAGAGCATTTTCAGAATGGGGGCCCATTTCTGGTCCGGTTGAAAGTCGATTCTTGCCTCTGGGATTTTCCTTTTTACCATCCCAGCAAGCTCTGAGGCCGTTGGAGTGGGTTTGATTCCGTCAATAAGATAATTGACCGTTTTGATCTTTTCAGCAGGAGCCTTAGCCAGTTCGACGATGGCGCGGGCAGCGTCTCTCACATAGACAATAGGTATACGGGTATCTGGATCTACCATTACTGTATAAGGGGCCCCCTTTGCGCTCTCTTCAATTATGGCAGAAGTATATGACACAACGCCGCCCACCCTTAGGTTGACGCCTGGACCTACAATGGAAGGGTAACGAATACCGCGGAAGTCTATTCCAAATCTTCTCTTGAAAAACAAGCCTACTCCTTCTCCAAACAACTTGGTGACGCCGTAAAATGATACTGGCCGCTGAAGAGAAATATCGGTGAGAATCTTTTCTTGTAAGTCCATGCCATAAGTAGCCACTGAGCTGGCAAAAAGCACTTGTGAGACTCCAAATCTCCTCGCAGCCTCAAGTATATAGAAAGTTCCCAGGGCATTAACTCTCAAGGCCTGTGAGTAGGCTTCGTCACAGGCCCCTCCAAGCATAGCACCTAGATGATAGATGGTCCGAGGTCTCACCTTGTGTACCACTTTCAGGACCGCATCAGTATTTCCCAAATCAATCCGTAGGTATTCAATTCGATCCGTTACATTGGAGAGACGCTCAGGGATAGATACCAAATCCACTACAATGATATCTTTTTCCTGCCTCTCCAAAAGCAAATGTACTATTTCTGCGCCAAGGAGACCCGCCCCTCCAGTAATAAGCGTTGTCATGAATCGATCCTTTCAACAATAGATTTGACCCTGTTCCTATTTGTCCTATTTCATGAGTTCGGGCAGAAACAGGCTCAGTTCTGGGATCAAATAGAGCAATATCAGCAAGACGATATCGGCGATCAGAAACGGCATTACGCCCAGAAAAGCCTTTTCCAAAGAGACCTCCCTTATCACCCCCTGCACCACAAAGACGTTCATGCCGATGGGGGGTGTAAGTAAGGCGATCTCAGCGCTCAACACCGCCAGCACGCCAAACCAGATCAAATTGACATTGGCGGCCACCAATCCCGGCAAGAAAAGCGGCATGGTCAATATGATCATGGAGGTCACATCCAAGAAACATCCTAGGGGGAAAAAGATGGCAAGGATGATTATCACCAACATCTTGCCAGAGCCCACGGCCCCGAGCATCATGCTGA
>JALVSJ010000542.1 GCA_027024445.1 Desulfobacterales bacterium | reverse complement strand
ACCCCGGCTCTCCGGCTCCAGGCGTCCTGCGCGGGCCACGGCAATGGCGATCGTGTCCTTGTGAACATCCAGCCCGATATAGGCGGGATACGTTGGCGTGTGCATCTGCTGGATCGTATGCAGTGCGGTTGCTGTTTCGATTCCTGCGTCTGGTACGGTAAACTCATTCATGACCTGTCCTCTCAAGGTTGGCTCTGTGTTGGAATGCCCATTTCAACATAATCCACGCGCGTTGAGATGGGCAGGTCAAATCATGATGTCTAAGCCTCTTGTTCCTCTTCAACTCCCGACTGATCGTTGACGCACTACGGCCAAGGATCACCGCAAATTCTTTCTGGCTGTGGCCAGCTTTCTTCGGTGCGTAAATCTGGTATCGTTCCTCTTGGGTAAGCTGTGTAGCCTCTCATCGTGCTCCTCTTTCTTGACGGATTGAGTAAGCCATGATGCTACCGCGGCTTACCCTCCTGCTCTAGATCGAGTTGCACTTACGGGTTGAATTCAAGATACTTTTCAGTAAGCGTACCCAAGAAATATTTCGCCATACATTGGATGAGCGAGGAATATCGGAACAGGGGAATGGACAAGAACGGCGTTGTGGAGGGATCCTTGCTGGATAGGCTAATGATAAGGCACGGCATCCAGGCCAAGCGAATTGGATAGGACATGACAAATGCCAATGAGCTTTTTCATGATATTGGAATTTCTGAATCATTATGAATAGACCTGCTAATTTCGAAAAAAGAGCAAGCCCACGCGATGATGAACAGCTCGATGAAGGCGTTATTACTTTGGCAGACAAGACCTTTTTCCCTGGGTTCGTACTGCTCTACACATCGATACAACGATCCTACCCCGTCCCGGTAACCTGCTACGATGGCGGACTAACAGAGGGACAAATTCAATGGGCAAGCAGACATCTGAGAAACTGCGTGATTAAGCCCATACCGGACACAGACGAAATCAAGCTTGTTAAAGAAAAGCTGGATGGCATGTCCGAAAATGGGACAAGTGAATACCTATTGTGGGTTTGTCCATTTCTTATCGCAAGCAGCCCTTATCGGCGAACCTTGTGGCTGGATTCAGATCTGGTCGTATTAAAGAACCTGGGTGCCTTATTCGAGCAGATTGATGATGGTCCTGTATTCACCAGGGAAAACCATGCCCCATCGAAGACGCCCAACGAACCAACCCTTTACACCGAAATGCCGCTTGAACATCATACATGTACTGCCACACCATTGGTCAACGGGGGTGTATCCGGCTGGGATATTGTCAGGGACGAGGCCATAATAAATGATTATGCCAACCTGGTTTTGCTGGCATGCCGGAAGAGCAAACTTCGACAGTCGATATCCTGGCATGACCAGGGATGTCTCATCTGGGCCATTCAGAACAATGGCCTGACTGAAAGGGTCATGAATGATATCAACTGGAATCTTTGCGCCATGCATCATGTACAGGATGTCGACTACAACCTGAATAAGGACTTGAACGAACAGTTAGGAACCGCCTATCCGGATGCGAACATGGTTCACTGGAACGGTTTTCCATTGATGGAGAAACTCTTCAACTGCTTAGGTAATGAAAATGACCTACTTAATACCATCTTGAAGCAAATACCCGGCGCTCGCCATGTTGCAGGAACGTGCAACAAGAAACCTCGTCTAAAGCTTGTCAGCTACATTTGCTCAACCGTCAATCCATGCATGCTTGAACATTTCATTGAACACTACCAAAGCCAGGAGATTGACGATTTCCTGATCATTCTTCACAAGGCGAACGATCAATACCAAGACGCAGTGAACATACTGGCAGGGTATGGTATCAAGCCTGTTATGTATGTAAGCGATTATTCCGCTATGCTAAAGGCTAAAAGAGTTATGGAGATAAAGAACCAGCATATCTCGCAACATGACTGGGTGGTGTATGCAGACGTCGACGAACTACAGGTCTATCCCTCAAGGCTCAAAGACATTCTGAAGCAATGTGACAGTCATGGATACACGGCACTGACGGGTGTATTTATCGATCGAATCGCCGAGAATGGAGAGCTTATCGACATTGAAACAGCCCCTTCCATCTGGGAACAGTTTCCTTATAGTGCACCTGTTACACAGGAAATCACGGGTGGCTGGCATCGCAAGGTATGTGTGGCAAAAGGCGGGGTTTCGCTGTGCTACTCCGGCTCACATCATCGTAACTACGGATGCGATAATGTACGCGCATACAAGGCGACATACCTCGACCCGACAAACTGGCCTGGTGAGGTGGAAATCCATCATTTCAAATGGGATGCTTCATTGCGCACCAGGCTGGAAAATAAGCTTTCAGGCAAAGCAGGCGATAGAGATTCCTTAGATGGGCAATCGTTCATTCATGAATATCATGCTTTGCAACGTCACATAAAGGAGAACAATCGCATTGCTGTTGAGGAGTATGTGCTTCAGCAACCTCACAATTTTGATACCTGCGCATAGACGACCTATCGTCAAGTTGATCTGAATGCGTCGAATATCCTCCATCTATCATCAAGAAAATAGTTTTGTCACTGTTACCAACTTCATACTACGACTTGTTATTCGAAGACCTGGGTGATAAGGCCATCGGCTTCCTCCGATTGGACGGAAATGTCGGTGACCTGATGATTCATCAGACAATGAACAAAATGTTCAAAATATACAAATGCACCAGTTATACCTCTTTTTAACTCACCATAAAAAAAAAAAAAAAAAGATGCATCATCACTATACATCTT
>JALVSJ010000541.1 GCA_027024445.1 Desulfobacterales bacterium | reverse complement strand
ATGTTTAGGGGCGGTTATAAAATCAAACGGCTAATCATCAACCAAAAAATCCCCCTATCAGCCCTCCTTTTTCGACAGCTTCTTGACGTCAAATGGGTAAAGATGGAAGCAGGAGAATATATTTTAAAGGTTTGGGTGTGCAGGGCCGATAAGGGTGTTGAATTGAGTTGTTTTTCTACTCAATATTGGGCAAAGAAATGGAACCTAATCTACAGGCTCTTATTTCATCAAAGACGAGGGTGAGGCTTCTTACGAGGCTGTTCCTTAACCCGACTGCGCGAGCCTACCTGCGGGAGCTTGCAAAGGAATTCAATGTTTCGACCAATTCAGTACGGGAAGAACTCAATCAGCTAACGAATGCAAAGTTACTTAAAAAAGAGAAAAATGGCCGAACTATTTACTATTGTGCTAACCAGGAGCATCCCTTGTTCCCTGAACTCAACTCCATGGTCAAGAAAGTTCTGGGCATAGACCAGGTCCTTGATAGTATTATCAAGAGACTTGGGAATCTTGAAAAAGCTTATGTAATAGATGACTATGCCGAAGGAAAAGATACTGGAATAATTGATCTGGTTTTTGTAGGTGAAATTGACCAACATCAGATCAACCATTTGAGCAAACCACTAGAGCAGTACTTACAAAAAAAACTCCGAATCCTCGTACTCTCATTGCAGGAATCTGAAGATCTTGAACCGAAGATATTGCAGCGGCCTCACTTCTTACTCTGGCCTACCATTTCTGGTAGCATTGACACTCAATCCAAAACATGCGAATTTTGGCGGAAATGATTTTGACAGTTTTAAAAAAAATTGGAAGCAAATATGAACATGGGTCACCATACCTTCTGGATGCATTCTGTATCTTCCTCATTTTGTTGTTGAACCCTGCGATCTATTCTCTAGGAAAAAGTCTGCGAGTTTATTCACCCGATACGGTCGCCTATCTTACCATGGCCAGAGATCTATTCGACAAGGGCCTACTATATCTCCCTTCATGGGGGGGAGCTGACAGTCATCTCATTTGTCCACCTCTGTACCCTTTTCTAGTTGCCTGCGGGCAAGTAATTTTCGGTGAATCGATAAAAGTCGCAGAATGGGTAAGTTCTATTTCATTAATGGGGGCCTCTCTCTTCTTCTTCTTTTATATGAAGCATACCACTAATCGATTAGTAGCATTAGCAACTGTCGTTGCCATACAAACAAATTATTACTACTTATATTTTGCAATGGCGCCCCTTACCGAAGGGGTTTTCCTTCTAATATTGGCTATTTCATTTTACTGCTTGATAGTCTCAATTGATTTACAGCAAAGTAGATTCTCACACTTGCAATTCTTGGCCATCGGTTTTTTCAGCGCTTTGGCTTTCCTAGCCAGACAAGTGGGTCTTTTTGTTGGCCCATTTATGGCTTTAATCCTTTTCGGAAAAGCGTGGATGAACAAGAAAAAATCTTGGGCGTTTCATATCGGATCTATTACTTACGTCGGAATTGGGTGGCTTATAGTGGTCATTCCTTATGCCACAGCTCTCTATTGGCAAACTGGGCAGTTGCCCCTTAAACAAAAGTTCACACAAAGCAAACAAACTTCAATAAAGCTCGATCTAGAAACCAGGAAATATATTGATAGGATAGCAAGAATTCCGAATGAGAATTATGCCATCATTTATGCAAAACGAAGGCTCTTTCGAAAGCTCTTACCCGACTGCTCCCGAATGATCTCAGAGGTCTTGCAAGATGGCCCAAACAGGAAGAAATTTGCCATATTGGCTTCAGTCAAGAAACCAAGAATTATCGCAGACAATATGCGCAAGAACACCCATCATTTGCGAAGGGCCATAAGCAGTTACTCATTTACCCTATTCTTGGCATTGTGTTTCACCCCTTTAATTGTACCTTCTCGGACTAAATCCAAGCTGGAAGCGCTCCATTTACCTCTTTTTCTTTTTGCATATTTTTTCATAATTTCACTCTTCACCGCCGAAGTCCCGCGTTATTCATTAATAATGTTCCCTTTCTTCTTCCTTCATCTAATCTCTGAACTTTTCAGACTTTTCAAAAGAATCCAAGGTACAATGAGTAACGTTTCTGTTTATTGCACTGTGGCCATATCTTTTGCCTATACAGTTGTAATTTTTTCCACTCCACAATTCTTTACTTCCGTGAAACTTTACCCCAAAGTGAATGAAAACACCCGCTCGCTTGATTGTTTCAAGAAATATATTCAGGGGGCGCCAGTCTTTAGCCTCACTCCTTTACTGGCATACCTGAGTGGAGGTTATTACAGGATTCTGCCCAATGATTCCCTTCAACGAATCATAACCTATGCACACAAAACCGGTGTTAACTGGCTGTTATTATCCAAAGGGCGTAGTTCTCTAAGTGAGGCCAAGCTCTATGTTTATGCCAAGTGGCTTGAAAACCCATCTCTAGCGGAAAAATGCCATGGAGGACTTAGGCTTGTCTGTTCTACTAAAGATAATGCTTTGATGCTTTACGAAATATTAGAGATTGCTTATTTTTACAAAGAACCCTTCTCTTCAAAGATGGATAATAAATGCAAGCAGATGATTCCCGATCAATACTCATGATCACCAGGAATTTTCCTCCACTGGTTGGTGGAATGGAAAAACTGAACTATCATATGTTCCAGGAACTCTCTATAGAGTACCAGGTCGCAGTCCTTGGCCCTGAAGGGTGCATCGGCCATCTTCCTTCGAAGGGGAAAGTCTGGGAGTGTCCGGCCTCTCCTTTGCCCT
>JALVSJ010000540.1 GCA_027024445.1 Desulfobacterales bacterium | reverse complement strand
CTCGTACCACTTTGCCGTTCACTCTGACCCTTCCCGCAGCTATGAGCTCATCGGCTTTGCGGCGGGAAGTAATGCCCGCGAGCGAAAGAAGCCGGTTAAGCCTTATTGGCTCCTGGGCCTGGGGGATATCAATGCTCTGGCGGAGGGGCTGAAGAGGGCCCTGTTTCCGGGGCTTCCGGCTCTTCGGCCTCCTCTTCCTGATGAGTCTCTTGCTCATGATTGGCCAGTTCCTTGATTTCTTTCAATTTGGGAAGAGAATTAAGATCCTTGAGCCCGAAAACTTCTAAGAACTTCTTGGTAGTTCCGTATATTAGAGGCCTTCCTGGGAGATTCTTTCTGCCTACAATTCGTACAAGACCCTTTTCCATTAGTGATCTTAGGATGCCTCCCACATCAACACCCCTGAGACGCTCTATTTCCTGCCGCAGGATGGGCTGTTTATAGGCAATAATGGCAAGGGTCTCCAGGGCAGCGCGCGAAAGACGAGCAGGGGAAGTCTTCAGCATGGCAAGTATAAATGGAGCAAACATGGGATGCGTTCGAAACTGGTAGCCCCCGGCCACTTCTCTTATGACAAAGCTCCTTCCCAGGTGATCATATTCCTCAACCAGTTCCTCAAGGGCTCTATTGATCTCCGCAGTGGTGGCATCGGGTATCCAGTTGCGTAATTCCTTGGCATTCAAAGGTCTATCAGAGGAAAACAATAGAGCTTCTACAATTAGCTTGATTGACCTATTCATCACTTTCTCCGCGGTCTTCGAACTTGGCTTCCAATTTAATATCGCTATGTTCGGTAGCTTGAAAGACGTTGACCAAACCTGCTCTCACAAGCTCCAACAGGGCCAGGAAAGTAACGATAAGCTCTGAAAGGGCTGTTTGGCCCTGGAAGATTTCCCCGAAGTACATGGTTTTCCGGGCACGAAGCACTTCAAGGAGATAACCTGTTTTTTCCTTTACAGACCAACGAGGGGATTCTATCTTGAGACGGGTTTCCATTTGTTGAGTTTCGATGATTCGCTTGAAAGCAATTATCAATTGAAAGATATTTGCGTCCAACTCAGGCCCCTCACTCTGTACTTGCTCTCGCAGACTTTTGTCTTGAGGCCTTGTGAAGACGTCTCTATCTAGAATTTCTCTTTCGGCCAATTCTTCAGCAGCGCTTTTAAGGTGCATGTATTCGAGCAGGGGGCGGGTTATCTCCATCCTGGGATCTTCTTCCTCTCCGTCCTGCTTGTAATCAGGCAGCAACATTTTGGACTTAATGTGGATGAGGGTCGAGGCCATTACCAGGAAATCCGTGGCTACTCTGATGTTTAGGGCCCTCATCATGTCCAGGTACTCAAGATACTGGTCTGTAATGGTGGCAATGGGTATATCAAAGATATCCACCTCGTTCTTATGGATTAGGTGGAGCAGCAGATCCAACGGGCCTTCAAATATTTCAAGTTTAACTTGATAGTCCATAGAGGGCTCAAATTTCCAAGCCTTGCGGCCAACTCAAGTAGTCTGATTTGGCTAATACGTGTCAAGCATTGATAGTCCTGTAAGAGGTCTCAGATCCTGTCAGTCCCGCGTCCGCCTGCATCGGGCGGGCAGGCGGGAGCTCATAACCAAGTGTAATTGCTAGATTCCCGCCTGCGCGGGAATGACCTAAAACGGTCGATTCGGACTTCTTGCGTTTTATCGAGCATTCCAAAGCAAAGAATAAGGGAATAAAGCCATCGGCCTTAGTGAGCTTGCATCATTCCATTATTCCAGCATTCCAGTATTCTCTTCTCAGACAGTTATGAGTGATCTAAAATTATGAGTTATGAATGAGTTAGAGTGCCTGAAGTTGGCCACCAAATCCTTTCCTCCTGACTTCTAACTCCTGCCTTCTGACTCCTGACTCCTGTTCATGGCAGCTTCACCGCCTGCCTCACTTCTTCCATAGTACTCATGGCCACATTGCGGGCCCTCTGGCATCCATCTCGCATTATATCTTTAACCTTTGAGATGTCAGCCTCCAATTCCTTTCGCTTCTCTTTGATTGGAGCTAGGCCTTTCTTCAACTCTTCAGCCATCAACTTTTTGCACTCCACGCAGCCTATCTCAGCCTTTCTGCATGCTGAGTCAATCTCCTGTGCTCTTTCTTGCTCTGTGTAGATCTCGTGAAAAGAAAAAACATTGCAGACCCCGGGGTCTCCAGGATCGTTCCTTCTTTTCCTCTGCGGATCAGTGACCATCTGACTAACTTTTTTGTCTATTTCTTCATCAGTGTCGGTAAGAAAAATGGCGTTCCCATAACTTTTGCTCATCTTTCGGCGGTCAATACCCAGGAGTTTCGACGTAGGTGTCAAAAGGACGTCCGGCACTGGAAAGACATCTGTGTAAAGATGATTAAAGCGCCTCGCGATCTCCCTGGTCAATTCAACGTGAGGGGCCTGATCTTCACCCACTGGCACACCGTGGGCTTTGTACATCAATATATCAGCGGCCTGTAGCACCGGGTAACCAAGGAATCCATAAGTATATACATCCCTCTGGGTCAGCTCTCTGAGCTGTTCCTTGTAAGTGGGATTCCGCTCCAGCCAGGGTAGCGGTGTTATCATAGAAAGTATCAAGTGTAATTCTGCGTGTTCCTTTATCTCTGATTGAATGAAGAATGTGCAAATTTCTGGGTCCAGACCTACTGAGATCCAATCCATTATAATCTCATAGGTGGTCTCTTTGATGATGCTGGGATCTGCATACTCACTTGTGAGGGCATGCCAGTCTGCTATGAAA
>JALVSJ010000539.1 GCA_027024445.1 Desulfobacterales bacterium | reverse complement strand
ATTAACTATTTCTTGAAGATCAAGAAAAGATCAGCAGAGACTAAGATACCTATGGGCAGGGAGGCGTTAGCCAATTTTCTGATGTAAGGTAGATATTCTATTGCTGCTGTCGCGTGCAACTGTATGTGGCAGAGCGGCTTTACAGCCTTCGGACTTCAGTCTCCAGTCTATTTGTTATAGGCTCAAGCTCCCTTATCAAGTGGGAAGATAAATTTCCAGCAGGGGCCAGAACAAACCTAGAATTAGATACATTCACCACTTTTTCCTTCGAATAATATTGAACACAAGCCACAGGCCAAGGATCGCAGATACAAGGTACCCAACAATACCCAGGGCCGGAAAACCAAACAGCAGTGGTTTTACGCCCGTAGTAATAATCATGGAGGAGCCTATTATCAGCGCTGCGATTATAATGCCAAAGGTCAGGCGATTCGTAATTGTCTCAAGCGTCCTCCTGAGCCCTGAGAGGTTTTCATGTTGAAAGCGAAAGCGTAATTCTCCCTTGTCGATCACTTCGATGATATGCTCGATCCTTCCCGGGACGTTCTTTTGCAAGTAAAGTAACCTGTACAGGGCCTTCTTCACACCCAACCATAGTGATTCCGGTTGCCACCGCTTTCTTGCAATCTTGTCCACATGCGGCTGAGCTTCCCTTATAACATTCAACTCGGGATAGAGCTGCCGGGCCGTACCTTCGGCAGTCACCAAGGCCTTTGCCATTATCGCCATATCGGCAGGCAACTTTATGTATTGATCTCTGAGCAAATGGATGACATCGAGGACAAGTCGTCCGATATTGATTTTGGACAACGGCACACCGTGGAAGGAATCCAGTATATCCAGAATCTCTCTCTGGATCATCTTGGGGTTTGCCCTTGCTCCTATCTCAGCAAACTGCGAGAGA
The DNA here is from genome assembly GCA_027024445.1 of Desulfobacterales bacterium. Lineage (GTDB taxonomy): Bacteria > Desulfobacterota > DSM-4660 > Desulfatiglandales > Desulfatiglandaceae > B111-G9. The sequence goes on along the minus strand of JALVSJ010000539.1, from coordinate 1,876 downwards.
ATCCATAGAATCTTATCCGTATCCTTATCTATTATGGTCTGTACCATGTCAATTAGCCCGTAGCGGGCCTCAGTACTGAGCCTGCCTACCATACCCCAGTCAAGGAGGCACAAGACGCCCCCTTCCATAAGCATGATATTGCCAGGATGAGGATCTGCGTGAAAAAACCCGTGCTCGAGTATCTGAACAAGTGTGGTCTCTAGTATAACTTTGGCCAGGCGCTCCTTATCAGCAATCTCATCGGTCCCGATCTCTTTTAGCTTTCTGCCCTCCATGAGTTCCATGGTGAGGAGTCTCTCGGTGGTATAGTCGTCAAATACCCGCGGCACTCTCATATAGTCCACCGCGGCCAGATTATCTCTGGCTATCTTCATGTTTCGAGCTTCTCGGGAGAAATCCAGTTCATGGGTGAGACTTCTGCGAAGCTCATTTACTAGGTTGGGCAGGTCCCACACTTGCAACCGTTCAGTCCTTTTTTCTAGTCGCTTGACGATGGCCTCCAGGATAGCAAGGTCTTTCTCTATAATAGTTCGTATACCCGGTCTCTGCACTTTCACCGCTACGACATCCCTGTTCGGGTTGAGCACGGCCCTGTGCACCTGAGCAAGAGATCCTGCTGCGATGGGTGTCTCATCAAAGTGAAAAAAGATGTCCTCTATTGAACTGCCCAGCTCACCTTCCACGCGCACCTTTACCTGTTCAAAGGGTACAGGAGGGACTTCATCCTGGAGTTTCTGAAGCTCATCAATAAGACCGGTAGGTAAAAGATCCGGCCTCAAGCTCATAAGCTGTCCAAATTTTACAAAAGTGGGGCCGAGATCCTCCAGCGTGTGCCGAACCCTCTCCCATGTGGTCATGGTATCAACATCTGGGGGTATCCTGGCAAAAAGATGGCGTCCGGGCAGGTCAAGCCGGTCAACTATGTCGTCAAGGCCATATTTAAAAAGGGTAAAAACGATGTCCTTGAACCGTCCAATCTGTAGTAGTGCCTTAACCTCCATGCCCTGCTCTCATCTATTGCTCACCTGTACTCCCTTTGGCCTCATCCTCCAGTATGGTCAACCTTTTTTCCAGATTCTCAACCCTTTCCACAAGCTGTTGAAATTCCGTCTTCTTGGCCAGATCCAGGTTCTCCAGTGCTTTCTTGGCCACCTCGGCCAACTTGTCTTCTATCTCTTCCCATTGACGTTTCCCACCCTCCACCAGATCATGGGCAAGTTTGTCGGCCTCCTCCTTTGAAAGCTTTCCTTGCTCTACCAGATGGCGTGTAGCATTGTTAACCTTTTCTTTGGTAATGACAGCAGCTCCAAGGCTTGCCAGCAAACTCTTTTTCAACAGTTCGAGCATATTCTCACCTCCTTGTCCCCGGCCTATCGGACCTAGCGCAGGGCAAGCAATGTTAAGGTTTTCGCTCAAATTCCTCTTAAAGCGGTACGCTGGGTAGATTCTCTACAGGCTGAGTCAGAAGAAATTCCCCTTTTTGTATCCATTGTTTCAAGATCTCTGCTATCTCGCGAGACCTTTTGTACGATGTTAGGGGTACTGTGGGGACCTCTTGTCCGTTGAACTGGATAGTGCCGCTGTTGAGCTCCGCATAACTCACAACGCCCAAACTAGTGGCTTCCCCTTTGGGATAGTCATTACCGTAGTCAATGATATTGGTAAAAATTTCTTCGTCCGAAACACCCGTAAACCTGGCCATGTCTTCATTCAATATGGGAATGGGCACACCAATTCCCACCGCCAAGGAGCAACCATAACCAAGCATGCTTACACCCACCACGAATTTGGGATCCATTTCCTTCATGTCACCTTTAACCATCAATGTGCCAGCAGCTTGCATAGGAACCCCATTATCAGATCTTTTCACGTGTGG
>JALVSJ010000538.1 GCA_027024445.1 Desulfobacterales bacterium | reverse complement strand
ATGGCGTGCTCTATATGTCACACGGTGGTGCCAGTGACAGGATATTTGACCAGGGTTACAGCTATGTAGTCCAAACCCTTTCGCCTGCAAGCAAGTACCAGACCGCTCCTCTGGACATGATTCACCAACTGGATCCCTCTGCAAAAAAAATAGCCTTTTTGTTTGAAGACGGCGAATTTTCGAGAGCTGTTGCAAGGGGGGCGGCAGCCCATGCAAAGAAGTTAGGATTCCAGATCGTTTTCAACCGTACCTATCCCAAGGCTGCCAAGGATCTTACCCCTGTTCTTACCGAACTAAAAGCTGCTCATGCGGACGTGCTTATCGGCGGTGGACACTTTGCAGATGGTCAACTTCTGGCAAAGCAGCTTGGTGACATGGCAATCGATTTTAAGGCCGTCTCCATTCTCGTTGCCCCTACCTTGCCCGGATTTTACAAGGCCCTTGGGACAATGGCAGAGAGTTTCATGGCTCCGGGCCAGTGGGGTATTGGGGCTAAATACAGCCCTCAGAGCGCCAAATCACTTGGCCTCCCCTATTTTGGTCCAACACAGCAGGTGTTTATGGACTACTTCTTGAGAGAGTCCAACGGCGTAAACCCCGACTACCATGGTGCCGAAGCTGCGGCTGCTTTCCTCGCCTATGTATATGCTATCGAGAAGGCCAACAGTCTTAATCCAGACGACGTGCGCGAGACAATGAATAAGCTGCATTTCATGACCTTCTTTGGTGAGTGGAAGATTGACCCTGAAACCGGCAAACAGGTTGCCCACGACATGGTTGTATTGCAGTGGCAGGGCAAGAAACTCCAGATCATCTGGCCTCCTGCGGCTCAAACCAGTAAGCCCTTCTATCCTATGCTCACCACCAAAGAAAGGGCCGCTGGCAAACTGGCCATACCTAGATAATGGTGAGAACGCCCATCCCCAGCAAGGGGATGGGCGTTTTTTAGCGACCCCCCACTCATTGGAGTAGAAAAATGCAATTTCTTGGTATGCTTTCCGGAAATCTTCTGAATGGAATAATTTTGGGGGCAGTTTATGGCCTGATGACAATGGGTCTCAGCCTCATCTTTGGCGTGCTTAAGGTGGTGAATGTCGGCCATGGTGCTTTCATCATGCTGGGAGCGTATGTGGCCTATTGGATGTTTACCTTGTTTGGCCTGGCTCCCATCCTTTCAGTTCCCATAGGCCTCCTCTTAGGGATGGCATTGGGGTTTCTTTTCTTTTATCTCGTAATGAAGAGGCTCCTGGATGCCCCCGAGCTAAGCACCCTTCTAGCAACATTCGCCATCGGGATCTTCCTAGAAGAGATCGCCAAGGTAATATGGGGACCTGACTTCAGAGGATATAGCTGGGATGTGGGCACACTGCACCTACCCATAGCTACAATTCCAATGGCAAAGATCTATGCACTGCTCTCTAGCATCGCCATAGCCATAGCGCTCTATCTCTGGTTCAAGAAAACACGAGCAGGGACTGCACTCCGATGTCTTGTGGAAGACAAGGAAGGCGCCCGAGTCTGCGGAATAAATGTCACAGGCTTCTATGCCCTCAGTTTCGCCCTTGGCCTTGGCTTCACAGTGCTAAGTGGAGTCCTTTTGACCTTGTTCATACCAGTAGGCATAAGCCCATACATGGGCGGTATATACACCCTAAAGGCATTTGTCATTGCTGTCCTGGGGGGACTGGCCTCACCCTGGGGCGCCTTCTTCGGTGGATTTATTTTTGGCCTGGTAGAAAATGGATCATATTCGTTGCTAGGGCTTATTCCCAATGTGGAACCATTTAGCCTCACCCAATTTGTAGCTTTCATGGTTCTGCTGGTTATTCTTCTGCTGAAACCCGAAGGACTTCTGGGGGAAAAATGAATTTTCAAAAATACTCTTCTTTTCTGTTAACCTTGGTGGTATTTGTGGCGCTCTTTGCCATTGGCACGATTAATCCCTCCATGTGGCAGCCCGTAGCTCTCATAATGTTTTATATTGCGATGGGACAGGCGTTCAACATTTTCCTGGGAATGACAGGATATGTAAACTTTGGCTACGTAGCTTTTCTGGCCATCGGTTCTTACGGCATGGCGCTGGGAATCTCCCATCTGTATCATACGGGTATAGGCCTGTGGCTAATTCCGGCAGGATTTGCCCTTGCGGCCTTTATGGCAACTATCCTTTCCCTCTTGGTAGGGGGTATAGCTCTGAGGCTCAGAGGTGCCTACTTTGCTATCGCTACAATAGGCGTCAACGAAGGGCTCAAATATTTAATTGAAGGTGGAAAGTTTTGGGGGGGCTCAGAAGGAATAATTATTTCTAAACCCATGAGAGTTACCTTCGGCAGACAATTGGCAAATTCTTTATCAACATTCTGGGCCGACATATTCTTATTTGCCATTGCGGTACTCGCCGCATATCTGACTTTCAGATTCATGCACTCGAGGATCGGCTATGCCCTGACGGCTGTCAGAGAAGACGAAGACGCTGCAAAGGTTATGGGTGTCAACGCCACCAAATACAAGCTCATTGCCTTTATTGTAAGCTCCTGTATAGCGGGACTGATAGGAGCCACCACATGGTGCTTGAAAAGCACATACGTCTTTCCTGAGGACGTTTTTGAAATAAGTTATACAGTTGAGGCAATTGTAATAGTGATGCTTGGTGGCGCAGGGACCCTATTGGGGCCTATAATAGGAGGACTTATATATGGCATATGTAAGTACTGGTTGGCTGTTCTCTTGCCGGGGCTCCAGTTACTGATTCTTGCACCACTAATCATAATCATAATAGTTGCCT
>JALVSJ010000537.1 GCA_027024445.1 Desulfobacterales bacterium | reverse complement strand
CTTGAAAAGAGAAGATATATCCTCTGCCCTGGCTACATGAGCAGGGCGTGCAGCCACCTCAAGACCTTCGTTCTTGAAATTTTTGAGAGCAGCATCAAGATTTTCCTGCTTTCGCCCACAGATCATCACCTTTGCCCCGCGTTTTGCAAAAGACAGGGCGATGTCCTGGCCGAGGCCTCGGCTACCTCCTGTAACCAGAACTACCTTTGAAGTGAAATCAAGATCTGTATTGTTCATTGGGCCCCTCCTTGAACTGATTTAATCTTTCCGGTTCATCCGGATCTTGCGTACTTTTGGAGTCAGGGATTTCCAAAAAGCCCAAACAGGTTCTGTTCCTTTTTCTTAGTGACTGTCGGGAGGGCTTCGTAATTTTCGTGACTTATCTATGGGGGAAACCGCAGCCCGGGACTCAACCTTTACAAAAGAGCTTGATGGGAACATAGTCCATATAAGTTATGCTAATGTCTTCTCAAACTACACCCCCTCTAAAGAGTTGAGTGCCGGGAATGCGGAGGGGGGAAGACTCCCCCGTGGATAAGTCACTGAAAATACCAGCCCGGGAGGCTCGGAATCGAAGAAAAAGGAACAGGACCTGTATGTAACATCCAAGATTTCCTCAAAGTACGCTTAAGTCGGATGAACCATCTTTCCCCATTAGTACAAAGTTGCTAACTTCGTGGCTGTATTGTATAAGGACCTTTAAATAAAAACAAAGGGGAGTCAAGATGAAATTCGTAATCATAGGCGGGGATGCTGCAGGTATGAGTGCGGCCAGCAGGGCCAAAAGAAGAGCACCTGAGATGGAGGTAATCGTCCTGGAGCAAACCCATGATGTCTCATACAGTGCCTGTGGCATGCCATATAACCTGGCCGATCCTACGAGAGAAATGGACGACCTGGTAGTTCGTTCTGCCCAGGTGTTCCGGGAAAAACAGAATATTGATCTGCGCACCGGACACAGGGTGGACAGGATCCGCAGGAAAGAAAAGAAGGTAACGGGTAGCACGGTCAATGGTGAGGCATTCTCTGCAAATTATGACAAGCTCTTGATCGCTACAGGAGCCTCTCCCATAAAGCCTGAAATTGAGGGCATTGATCTGCCTGGTGTCATGTGCCTGAAACTGCTTGATGACGGCCGCCGCATAAAAAACTATATACAGGAAAACCGTGTCTCAAGAGTCGTGATAATCGGCATGGGTTACATTGCCCTTGAGATGGCAGAGGCCTTGCGCACTCGCGACATTCAGGTGGCGATGGTTAAGCCCAGGCCCACCCTGCTTCCCTGGATGCACTCTGATCTTTCCGAGATGGTTAGACAGGAACTGCTATCCAATGGGATAGAGCTCTATCCAGGCCATGCCATCAAAGCCATAGAAGGAAATGGAGGTGGGCTGAAGGTTGTATGTGATGATATTACTCTTGAAGGCCAGATGGTGCTTGTGGCAGTGGGCGTAAAGCCCAACTCTGAACTGGCGGAGGAAGCAGGATTGGAGCTTGGCCCCTCAAAGGCCATTGCGGTAAATCGACGTCTTCAGACTTCTGACCCTGATATATACTCGGCTGGCGATTGTGCCGATGCCTTTCACGTGGTTACGGGGCAGCGGACCTGGGTTCCCTTGGCTCTGCGAGCAAACAGGGCTGGCTGGGCTGTTGCTGACAATGTGTTGGGCAAAAACGTTGAGCTTGAAGGAATAGCGGGTACCGCAGTATTCAAGGTATTTGATCTGCAGGTGGCAAGGACCGGGCTTAATGTAAAGCAGGCCTCAAAGGCGGGCTTTGATCCCGCTGAAACAGTCATAAAGAGTAGGAGCCGGGCTCATGCCCATCCAGGGTCAACCACAATCATGGTTAATCTGGTGGGGGACAGAAAATCAGGGAAGCTACTCGGTGCGCAAATGGTGGGCAAAGAAGGTGTGGCCCACAGGATAAACGCGGCTGCAGTTGCCTTACATGCTGGAATGACTGTTGAAAAATTTAGCCAGTGTGATCTTGCATATGCCCCACCCTTTGGGCCCGTGTGGGATCCGCTCCTCACAGCAGCCAATCAACTTATTAAGCAACTCTAAACTGTTTTTCCTTGGCAATAAGAGCGGCCCCCAGCGCCCCCACAATTTGCGGCTCCTCGGGTACGTTTAATTTCACCCCAAAGAGCCCCTCAAGTGCCTTCACCATGCCCAGATTCTTGGCTACGCCTCCGGTGAAGGTAATTTCTTCCTTCACCCTTAGCCGTTTCGTCATCCTGAATATACGCCTGGAAATTGACTCGTGAACTCCCCGGATAATCGCCTCCCTCTTATAGCCGTCTGCAATCAGAGAAATCACCTCTGATTCGGCAAACACGGTACACATACTACTTATGGACACTGCTCTTTTAGCCTGGAGCGAAAGTCGCCCCAGATTCTCCAGACCCGTTTCAAGAGCCGAGGCCATCACCTCCAGAAACCTGCCCGTGCCCGCTGCGCAACGGTCATTCATTACAAAATCCCTGACGTTCCCCTCTTCATCCATAGTGATTACCTTACTGTCCTGCCCCCCTATGTCCACCACAGTTTTGGTCTGGGGGAAAAGGAAATGCGCTCCCCTTGCATGGCACGTAATTTCTGTCACTTCCCTATCGGCAAACGGAATTCTTAGCCTTCCATAACCAGTTGCCACAACGCCGCGGATATTATCCTTTCTAGCATCCACTTTCTCAAGAGCTTCATCCAGACACATCTGTGCCGCCTTTAAGGGGTTGGCTCCGGTTTTCCTGATGGAGTAAGCCGCCATTCCGGTATCAGATATAATA
>JALVSJ010000536.1 GCA_027024445.1 Desulfobacterales bacterium | reverse complement strand
ACTCAGCATATGGTCCTTGACAGCTCTCAGCATTACTCCCAAGGTCCCTATGGGCCTTAGGCCTACTGTCTCACAAACAACTCTTGCCTTGGCGTCATCAATGAGAACCGTTTCGATCCCTTTTTCTTTGGCCAGAGAAATAACCTCTGCCTCACCAGGATGGATTTCTATCTCCAAAGGAAAAGCATTCTTGACATGTTCGACGATAATCCATTCTTCTTCTATACCTCTTTCAATGCGATATGCATCCCTTTCCTTGAGCCGCTTTCCCTCGATGACCACTTCTTCGTACACGGCCGTAGGGATGAGGACCTCTCTGAATACCTTCTTCAGCAAGCCAACTCGATTTGCTTTGGCGAGATAAATGAGCGGCGAGGCGTTGCAGACAACCCTATTCATTTAGTGCTTTCAAGTCCTTTTCGAGATCTCTTAGCTCATAAGAACTGTGAACATGAGCATGTCTTACTTCCTGAATCATTTCCCACAGTGATAGCTCGCACTGCCTTGCTGCCTCCCACAGGGTTATCTTCCCAGCCTCATAATCTTCGAGGGAATCCCGGATGGTGTGCTCCTTTAAAGCGCTCAGGAAAAAGGACCGCAGCACTGCGGAACGATCAACACCTTTCCGTTCAGCTATTTCGTCAATCTTTTTCACATACTTATCGTCGAGTCGGGTAGTCACCGTCTTTGCCATGGCATTCGCCTCATTGTTTTGTATGTAATTGAATCTATTGCATACACTTTAACATCAATTCCTTATCGCGTCAAGAAGAGTGTTCCGTTGGCTAGTGCATCAAGTTTAGTCTCTGGATATGTAAGACAGACTACTACCTGAGGGATCTGCTTACAGGGCGTGGATCACCCATAGGTTGCTGCATGATGTGTCGAGGACCATTGAAGGACTTGATATAGCTTGACAACTGAACTACCTATTTAGCATTGTCTGTGTAAGGGGAAGTGTTATTACAATCACAAAAAGAGGGAGGGGTTCATGAAACAAATTACAATCTTACTTGCCTCATCACCCTATAGCGGTCAGGATGTGGATACGGTCCTGGGCATCGCCAATGCTGCAGTAGAAAAGGGGCACAGTGTAACTGTCGTGGGCTCCGGAGATGGCACCTATGGTTTTTTGAAAGGACAGAGGGCATCCGGAGCACCTAGTGCTGAAAACGGCTTTGCTGAGTTAATTGAAAAGGGTATTCGGGTGGACCTTTGAGGCACGTGTTTCACATTCCGCGGTCTGCGGAAGGATCAGTTCATCGAAGGACCAACACCAGGCACTTTGAAGAGCCTGTTTCAAACCCTGGATGAAACAGATATCGTTTTAAGTGTTGGTCCATAAGAGGAGGATAAGATGGCAAAAAGAGATATCCTAATTATCGTTCGTCACGGTCCCTATGGTGGCTTTCAGGCCGCAGAGGCCCTGCGCCACGCCAATGGAGCTGTTACCCTGGGTTTTCGACCCATCCTGGTTCTAATAGATAATGGTGTCTACCTGGCAAAAGAGGGTCAGGACCCTGGCGATAGCGCCTGGCTGCCGCTCGACGCAACCTTGGAAGAGGTCATTGCTCGCGGATTGTATGAAATAAAAGATACCCCTGGGGAATTCTATATCGACAAAGACTCACTTGAAAAACGAGCAATGGATGTGGAGGAATTGGTTGAAGGCCTGGAACTCATAGATAGCAAAAAAGTCTCCCAATTGATGGCCGAGTACAACCTTCAACTAATATTCTAGGAGCGTAATCATGAAGATAGCCGTTTTGCTCAAAAGCAAGCCATACACAGATGAAGCTGCCAGGGCCCTTCAAACAGTTTCCGATCTGTTGTCCTCTGGCCATGATGTCACCCTTTACTTGCTACAGGAGGCCGTTCGATTTTGCCAGCCCCGTGTTGGGAGCCCTGATTCCCCTCAGCTTCAGACATTGATTGCCAAGGGCCTCAAGGTTTACGCGCTAGACAATGATACGAAGCTAAGGGGTATTGATATGGCCTCTATTGATCAGAACATCATGGAAGGCTCATATAATTCTCTGGTAGAGCTAATGGAATCATGTGATCGGGTGGTAGGGATTCTTTAATAATCCCGTACAGTACACGGATCGATCCATCCACCATTTGGCCAAAGTAATCTGAACAGGAGGGCATATTTGTGGCAACAAGGATCGCAATATTGGGTGCAGGGCCGGGAGGCTATGTGGCAGCGGTGAGAGCCGCCCAAAGGGGAGCTGAAGTAACACTCATAGAGGAGGACCTCCCCGGAGGCACCTGTTTGAACCGGGGATGCATTCCCACCAAAGTGCTGGTAGCTACTGCAGATGTACTTGAAAAGATTAACCAGGCGGGTACATTCGGCATCAACATTGAAGGACAGATTTCCGTAGATGTGGCCCGTTTGATGGAAAGAAAGGAAAAAGTTGTCACTGATCAACGCAATGGCATACTCAAGCTATTAAAACATCATCACATCCACTACCTGAAGGGCTCGGGTTACGTAAAAGATAAAGGACTAATAGGCGTCAAGTTAGCAGAAGGCGGCAAGGAACAAGTAAACTGGGATAAACTCATCCTGGCCACGGGCAGCAGGCCACTTGAGCTCAAGGGTATGCCATTTGACGGAGAAAAAATTCTTTCGAGCGACCATGCACTCCAGTTACGGGAAATGCCTGAATCCATCCTGATTGTAGGTGGTGGGGTAATTGGATGCGAATTCGCCTTTATTTTCTCCACTCTGGGATCCAGCGTGACAATTGTGGAGGCGCTATCCCGTCTCCTTCCTCTGCCCTCCATAGACAAAGACTCATCAAAGGTGCTTCAACGTGAAATGAAGAAGCGGAAGATCAGGTTTCTGCTTAACCGGGTGGTAGAGGATATTTCAGAGTCAGAAGGCAGAGTCCGCGTGAAAATTGGGCCTTCCCCTTTCTTGGAAAACCCGAGCGAAAAGAACAAACAGCCCCTTTTTGAAACCGTTGACAAGGTCCTGGTTTGTGTGGGGCGAACTCCAAATACTACCAATATCAAAGGGTTTGAATTGCTGGGGGTCAACACTGACGATAAAGGATGGGTCACGGCAAATGAGCGAATGGAGACAAGTGCGCCAAACGTCTTTGCAATTGGAGACCTTTTGGGCCCTTCCAAAATTATGCTTGCCCATGTGGCCTCCACAGAAGCCATGGTCGCAGCAGAGAATGTAGCTGGCGGCAACAGGGTGATGGATTATACCGCGGTTCCAAGTGCTGTGTTTACTTGTCCGGAAATTGCGAGTGTCGGGTTAACCGAGGCCCAAGCAATGGAGGAGGGCTGCGAGGTTCGTTGTGATACGGTATTGTTCAGGATCCTGGGTAAGGCCCAGGTTATTGGTGAAATTGCAGGCCACGGAAAAATAGTTTCTGAAAAAGGCACGGGCAGGATTTTAGGTGTCCATCTCATCGGACCGCATGCCACTGACCTTATCTCAGAAGCTACACTGGCCGTTCGGACAGGCTGTACCGTAAAGGACCTGGCTGGTACCATCCACCCCCATCCCACATTATCAGAGATCATGCTCGAAGTAGCACTAAAATCAGCAGATATGGCACTGCATGGATGAAGAAAGGACAACCCTTCTGGCCCAGGCATTGAAAAGCTTCATCAGGGACTATACGGACTCCCTGGCCCGAATTTTATCTTTGTGTGAACAGACCGGGGAAGTGGCCTATGAGGAGCTCCGTAACGTAATAGAGCCGGGAGATGAAATAGAGGAGGTATTGCTGACCGCCTGGGAGTGGCGATTGCTGGTTCCTCGCAAAAGCAACAGGACATTGCAATGGGACGACCGGCTATTCATCCCCGGCGAAGGCCAAGTGTTTGAGTGCCCTCTAATTATCAGAAAACTTATCAGCATTGCATCAAAAACAGGCAAATGGGAACCACTCGACGCAGCCGCTGCCATATCAAAAGAAATGAGCATAGAACCCCGGGAAAGGGTTAGTAAACTTGTGGGACGCCTAATCGAACTTGCAGAAAACGGTCATATTAGCAGCCTTGACATAAGGCGAGCATGTAGAGAAACGGGGCTAATGGGACGGGAAGACACTGTTATCTCCAATTTCAAGGCTGCTGGAATTATCAGCCCCGCATTGGGATATCTCCCTGGCATCAAAAAACACCGCGGTCCACTCTACGAATTGAACCCTTCTTTACTCATGCCAGGGGTCAAATAAACTAACCCCGCTCGGCTTCATATCTTTCGTGTTCCGTGTCACTACCACCATGTCATGGGCAACGGCTGTGGCAGCTATCAACCCGTCAATTGCAGGCATTGACTGCCCGTTTAGTTCTGCATTTCCTTGAATTTGCCCCCAGACCTTTGCCACATGAGAATCAACCGGTAGAATCCGCTCCCTAAATCTCTCTAGCAGGTCATGTTCAACCCACAGGTGAAGTGTCTTTTTTCTGTCAGGATTCCCTGCCTTCTCGATACCTTTGTGAATTTCACCCAACGTCAACACACTCATATATAACTCATTTTCATCTTGTTTCCTTAGCCAATTAATGACTCTTCTAGAGGGCCTCGGCTTTATAGCCTCTGAAATGACACAAGTATCCAGCAGATAATTCATAGATCCACTTCCCTTGGGAGATCTTTGTTTCTGACCCCTTCCAAGTTCAAGCCTTTTATAGGAGATTGCCTAAAGAATTCTACAATGTCTGTCCTGGGCTTAGTGGTTTTAACGTACTCCTCGAAGGACATAATAACCACCGTCTTTCGGCCGTGCTTGGTTACGATTTGGGGTCCCTTCTTCTGGGCCTTCTCAACGAGCTCACTAAATTTATTTTTTGCTTCTTGTAGTTGCCAAACATTGTTTTCCATCGGTTTCACCCTCTAGCTAGTCTAGCCTGTCTAGATTAGCATCCCAAATCTCACTTTGTCAATCGAAATCCATTCACGAATCCACACTCATCTAGCACTTCAGCATTGCCTTCCTCAGGCTGGGGGAAATAGACCCTCCATAAGCGCCAGGACATTTCTACCCAGTACCTGGTGGTTGTACCCTCCTTCCAGGATGGCGAAACAACCCCCGCCGTTTCGCGCAGCAGCCTCGCGAACCATTCTGCCTATTTCCCGATAATCCTCGGTCTTGAGTGTACCACCCCAATCCTCTTCATGATTATCAAATCCTGCGGAAATCCCTATGATATCTGCTTTACAATATCCCATCTCTTTCATCACTTCCTGGAGATATGCCTCTCTATTAGGCGCTTCAACATTATGAACCGTAACATATTTCTTGTTCCCCAGTATGTTCACCGTGCCATCACCAAAGTGAAGATCTATATCCAGTACATATGCAGTCTCTATCATCCGCTCATTCCTGAGGTGCTCAAGTGCGATAGCCATGTTGTTAAAATAGCAAAATCCCCATGATGAATCAGATGAAGCATGGTGTCCCGGTGGCCTGATGAGCCCGAAGCATGGCTCTTTCAATCCTCTTTCACCCGCCATTATTGCCCCACCTGCTGCAAGGGCTGCTATTTCATAAACCCCTTGTCTCCTCACCCTCTCAATATGCTGACGCGTGTGAACTGCTGCTATCTGCTCTTCAGTTGCAGGGACAGGCTCCACAAAGTCAGCAGCAGGCTTGATAACCTCCACTACGGCCTCCATACGGCCAGCAGCCGCAGCAGGGTCACTGGCATACACTTCGTAAAATTTCTTGTGAAAAATAACTTCCATGGTCAATCCCTGTATATCAAAGTTTGTCAACGCTCTCTCTACCCTCTACAATCCTATTTTTCGCTTTCGAATGCCCAGGTTTCTTTTATATATGCCTGGCCTTTACCCACCAGTACAGGATAAAACAAATCACAGGGATTGTGGCAATAGCTGATACATCCATTCTAGGATACAGAATCACAAAAACAGATAATGCTCCAAGAAGCAGGCGAATAGGAGCGTCAATCACTGTTCGGGCACTGAAATTGGCCTGTAAGCTGAAAGCGGTGCCGGCTGTCCCAATCACCACTATTGCAAACGCTGCTAGTTGAGAGATCCCGGGTTTCATGACCAGTTGGGGTTTAGCAAAAACTGCTCCCATCAAAATGAAAAGCCCTATGCAGAGGCTTATAGCCCGGAAAAGGGTCTGCATAAAAGGAGCATCAGCTATTCTAGCTGTCACCGCGGCAGCAACCGAAGTGGGGGGTGTCAGTTCTCCCCACACCCCAAGGAAAAAAGCAAAGAAATGAACCACCCATGGATTGACTCCAGCCTGGATCATTGGACCTGCAACCACTAAGGCCGTAATGATGTAAGTTGGAGCAGGGGGAAGGCCAGTGCCTACTATGGCTCCGAAGAAAAAGCCTACTAGTATCATAGCCACGATATTCACACCTGCCGCCTGCATGAGGAGTGTGCCTACCTTGGGTGGAATGCCTGTTATTACAAAAGCTCCTGTCATTATGGATAGGGTGGCAAGGAGCAGTGTAAGTTCCATGGTCATGGAGGCAAAATGGTCTATCAACCTTTTAAACGGTTCTCTTAAATCCATAAAGCCCCTTACACCCTTGGCCTTCACCGACCAAATCAGGATACAAACACATAGGGAGATTCCGATGGCCATAAAGATCCTTACTGCAGCAATCATAGCAGGAGTGCCTGCTGCAGCCATCATGGCAACAAGCCCCACCACCACAGCTCCATAAGCCAAAATCTTCACCCAGTCGAGCCCTTCCATAATCGTCTGGCTGAGGGGAACAGGCGGAAGATCCCTGCAGTGCCGAACTGAAAGCAGAAATACACTCACCGAAACTCCTGCGAAGTATATAAGCGCGGGCGCATAACCTCGCGCTACGACATCGAAGTAGCTCGTACCTAGGAAGTCCGCCATTAAAAACGCTGAGATCCCCATTATAGGAGGCATGAGTTGCCCGCCAATAGAGGCTGCCGTTTCAATGGCTGCAGCTTTGGTACGCGGAAGCCCACTTGCAATCATGGCAGGGATCGTAGCTGTACCGGTAGTGGCGGCATTAGCTGCTCCGCTGCCACTTACTGCCGCTACTCCAAAAGATCCCAAAACCGCGGCCTGAGGTAAAGCATACGGAGAGCGAGCAGCAACTCGTGAAGCGATCTTAAGCAGCGAGTCCACACACCCGAAGGCTCGCAGGAGGCTGAGGACAAGGATAAACGATCCAATTAAAGTTAGTGCCAGTTGAGGAAGTCGGGAAAATACCCCTGTGGTCATCTCCACACTCATAGAGGTGATTATTCGCTCCCAGCTCAGGCCTGGGTGGCCAAACAGGCCAGGAATAACCCACCCGTAAACCGTGTACAAGATCAAAAGCAGATTGAGGACAAATAGCTCAAAATATCTCTTGCGGGCAAACTCCATTATAAGCACAAACATCAACCCACCCATAACCAAATCGGGCACGTTCCACATCCCTGCCCGCACAGTACGGATTCCCACAAATTCCACTCGCATGTAAATCATGACACTCAGCGCCGCTACCACATATATGGCCGCAATGAACGAATTGGTCTTGGGGCTTAGCTTTGGATAGAGAGTATTGTTCCTCAAAGAGTCCAAAACAAAAAGGATAAATGCCACTGGCACCAATGTTATTGCTAGAAGTGTAGGCCCGCCAATGCCCGTTAGATAATAGTGAAAAAGATAGATGAAAAACCCTGCAGCAGAAATCAGAAACAATACATTTGCAATGTTCATATTTTTCTTGTGCTGGGCTGGATGTTCATCTAAGGTCATTTGGCCGGGACTCCTCTAATTGGGTGATAGGCAATATTGGGGATAAAGCGAACCCCGAGGGCAATTGCACGAACGTGCCGATTGCCCTCGGGCTTATTCTAAATGGAAAGGGTAAACCTACCTCGCTACTCTGGATTCCCACTTGGGATCCCAGACGCCCTTTTCCTTCATCCATTTGGCCAGGCCAGGATGGATAGGTACGTAGGCAGCGGAAGCCTCCACTCCGCGGCGCTGCATCCCTGGCATATCTGCCGCAATCTGCCTGAAAGCCTTATCGGCTTTGGCCAAATCCTTGGCATGTTTTTCGATGATGTTCAAAATTTCATAGACGTCTTTAGCCGGAACCTCGAGCCCCAGGTGGAGACCGTAATAGAAGGGCAGGAGAGTCAGCTTGTCCACATATACGTTCTTCTTGAACACCTTTGGATCCACCTCGACCACCGAAAAACCTGCTTTCTTAAGATCCCTGATTTCGTCCTGGCTAGGGTTTAAAACAGCAAAATCGGCCACCAAGGAGGTCTCAACTATCCAAGGAGAAATAGTGGACTCCGCTGTGGTGTATACTAGAAATCCGTCAATTCGTCCTTGGTTGAGTACTGAACCAACAGTGGACAGATCCACTTCAACATACTTATGCTTCACTCCTAGTGTTTGAAATGCTCGCTCCAGATGCGCTCGCACATCCCACGGCATGGGCCCGGTAAACACTCTCCTACCTGAAAGATCACGCCACTTTTTGAACTTGTTGCGGTT
>JALVSJ010000535.1 GCA_027024445.1 Desulfobacterales bacterium | reverse complement strand
ATGCCATCGCGCACCGCATAATAAAGCCTCACAGCTTGTTCGACGGGGTCTGGAGCATTGCCCACACCCTTGGCAGCATATGCTATGATCTCCGGATGGTCAGAATCTATGATAGGTGTTGGTTCTAGGTATTCAGTCATCTCATTCATTTTCGGCACCCCTTGCATATTTGTAATTTTGCTTGACACTGCAGAGGACTTTTCAATATAGTCACTTTGTAGCTGCATTGTAATTAGTACAAGTTCTCAGGTCAAGCAATACCAAGGTAGCGGGGGCGCTGGAAAGGCTAGAATGCCAAACGAGCCAAAAAAACAAGAAGAAAAGGCTGTCCCTGAATCAAAGGATCGCCGAAAGGTAAAGTTTGAGGTATACGGAGAGGAAATGGTGGAAAAGATCGTGAAACTCTCCGGAAATAGTGGAAGGGTGTACCTTCCGCCTGATTGGGTAGGCTCAAGAGTAAAGATAATCAGAATCGATTAAACCCCTGATAAAGAAAATATGCAGGACCAATTGCGAAACCTTGTTATTAGAAGTATCCAACCAGAAGATGCCGAGCAGATCGGCAAGATACAGTCCTCCATAACAAAGTCTGGCCCTAACATCGACTTCGAATACATTATTGAGGCCAAGCTCCAGGGCAGTGAGGATGTCAGCTTCGTAGCAGAAGTTGATGGAAAAGTTGTAGGCTACATGATTAGTTATCTCGTCTACGGCGGATTCGGCCTGGAGAAGAGCGCCTGGATAGCCACACTTGGCGTTGACCCAAAATACATGGGGCAGGGTATAGGGAAGCGTCTTGCCCATGAAATCCTTGAAGCTTACAGAGAAAAAGGTATCCGCTATATCTTTACCTCTGTCCGCTGGGACTCCGCCGACCTCCTATCTTTTTTCAAGACCCTGGGTTTCGACAGGAGTGAGTTCATAAACCTCAGGAAGAAGCTTGAACCATAAGTTGCCAGGCCAATCAGCTGCCCTTCGGCCCATCCCGGGCCCGCATCAACGAGGTAATAGTTTTTTTCTTGACAGATAGTTACAATATAGCTATTTTGTAGTTACATTGTGGCATTTATTATATGGGAGTCGTAAGCTTTTGATATTTCGACGAAATTCCTTAAAGGCGCGGCCACAAAGACCCCTGCAACCATAGGGAGCTTAAGGTCAGAACCTGAAGAAGGGGGAAAAGATGAGGTACGCAGAGACTGGATACAATCTTGAGATTGATCTGTCCACAGGAAACATAGAAAGGGTAGCCTCGGACTTACAGGATACAGAGATGTATCTTGGAGGCGTGGGCTCCAACTACAAGATATTATGGGACAGGGTTCCCCCTGAAGTTGAGCCCTTTTCGCCCGATAACGTTATCATTTTCAGCGCCGGGCTGCTGGGAGGCACGCTGGCCCCGGGGGCAAACCGGACCATAATCACCTCTATTTCTCCGCAAACCTTGTTTACAGGGTTTTCCATACTAGGAGGGTACTGGGCTCCGCAACTGAAGCACGCGGGCTTTGATAAAATCATCGTGCGTGGAAAGTCCCCCGATCTCGTCTACATCTGGATTGATAATGACAAGGTAGAAATTCGGGATGCGACCCATTTAAGGGGTAAGAGTACTTATGAAACCACAAGGCTTATTCGGGAAGAATTGGACCAGCCTTATGCTGAGGTCATGTCCATAGGCCTAGCTGGTGAGAATAGAGTGTATTTTGCCTCTGTTGAAAGTGCCACCAGCAGTGCCAGTCGCCTCGGCATGGGAGCGATAATGGGAGACAAGAACCTCAAGGCCATCGCTGTGAGGGGAACCAAGGATATTAACATTGCCCGCCCCGAAGAATTCATGGATCAATGCAACAAGGTCCTGGATTACATACAATACCGTCTGGAAAATCCCATACCCGGCGTGCCAGCGATCCTTTCTTTCATAGGGTCTCCCCAGGAGATGGCGCTACATGACGAAAAATGGCATACCATAAGCTTTTCGTGGGGAAATGCCAGGATCAGGAGGAAAGACTTCTGGAATGAAGAGGTGGCGCGGCAATGGGCGCAGGCCATGGATGATGCCAGGAAGAAGCTCATTAGCTGTTACAACTGCCCTGTGAGATGCCGCGGCATCATTCAGGTGCCCGGCTACCCGAGCTATACGATGAAATGCTTTTCAAAGCTCACTTACGTAATGGCTGCCATGGCGGATGACTTGGAGTTCGGGTTCAAGATTGCTGCCATTGCCCAGTCTCATGGAGTGGACGGCTTCACCACGCCCCAGGTCATGGCCTTTGCTATCGAGTTATATGAGGCTGGAATTTTGACAGACCAGGACCTGCCGAACTTTCCATCAGACAACAAGGAGAGGTTCTTTTACCTCCTTGATAAGATCGTGAAGAGAGAGGGGATAGGGGATGTACTCGCAGATGGTGTATACTGGGCAGCTCGCAAGATAGGAAAAGGCGCTGAGGCATACGATCATAACACCATAAAGAAACACGAACAGATCCCCATTAAGCTGGGAATGCTTAACCCCATCTACTACATCATGTGGTCCACTGGTGAGAAGGCCAATATTACTCAGATAGAAGGCCAGCTTCCACAAGCTCCACTGCCCAAAGAGATCAGAGAAGAGTTTGTGAAGGATTGGATACAGATCCCCACAGGAAAGGAGGAGAAGTTTAAGAACTTTATCCTTGAATGGGGAGAGGAGGGCAAGACATTCCCGTTCTGGCCACCTCCGGATTTGATCTGCGAGCTTGTGGAGTGGCAGGAAAACATGCATTACATTGATGATTCCCTGGGGCTCTGTGCAGGGC
>JALVSJ010000534.1 GCA_027024445.1 Desulfobacterales bacterium | reverse complement strand
CTGACAGAAAGGTTCATAGCATCTCTAATAGCTTTTGGTATAGTTGTCTGGTACTTAGATGTAATTAATGTGCGCATAATGTACCCTCCTCGGTGCGGTGATCCTTACAAAACAAGTATAACGTAAGAAATAATGACTGTCAATCCAGATTTCCTGACTCCTTATTTAGGCTTTCACCTTTGGCCTTTGAGCTTTGGCGTTTGACCTACTCGCTTTCAGCTTTCAGCTTTTCGCTTTCAGTTGCTTACTTTTGGCTGCCTAGCTTGCTAGCTTCCTAGCTTCCCAGCTTCCAAGCTTCCAAGCATTCTGGCATCTAACGTTCCCAGGCTCTCAATTTCCCAACTTCGCCGGCACCTCGCTGCCCAGCCGCCCAGCTGCTCAGCTGCCCAGCTGCGTCGCTGCCAAGCCGCCCAGTTTCCTAGTATCGTGCAACTACCAAATCGAGAAAAGGCTTATATTGACAAGCAGAAGCTGACGGAATATCTTCTCTCAGAAACACATCCGATTGGGAGGTCCAAATCAAAGGCGTTCCGCAAAATAGGTTTTTCAAAGGATCGGGCAGAAGTTTTTGAAAAAGCACTGCTTTCGATCGCTAAATCTGAAGACGTGGTAAAATTTGAGAGATCCAGGTTTGGAACAAAATATGTTGTTGACGGTTTACTCCAAGGACCTACTTCAGAGGAAATGTACATTAGAACTATCTGGATAATCGAAAAGCGCGGGCAAGTGCCAAGATTCGTAACGGCCTATCCATTAGTCCACAAGGAGAAACAAAATGATTAGGGAGAAAGATATTGTGGCCTTGACGGAGGATGTGCCAGAGTATAGCTTGAAAATTGGCGATATTGGCACTATTGTGCACCGTTACAAAGAAGGGAAGGCCTTCGAAGTAGAATTTGTGAACGCAGAAGGAGAGACGATAGCAGTGCTCACTTTGGAAAAGGAGAGAATTAGGCCAATTACCGGTAAGGAGATCCTTCACGTACGTCGACTTGAAATGGTAGCATGATTGTAAGCAGTGTGCCTCGCTGCCCAGCCGCCCAGCTTTCAAGCATCTCACGTTCCCAGCTTCCCAACTTCGCAACTTCGCTGACACCTGGCTGCCCAGCTTACGCTAATCAACTATTTGACCATTTGACTATTCAACAAATCACTCCTCGTCCAAAATGAAATTCATCTTTTTTCTGTCCATCGGCACAATCTTCTACATCTATCTTGGCTACCCCGCCTGCGTATATGCAGTGTCCCTGGTTTTGTGGAAGGAAGTCAAAAAGGCTCCCTTTGAACCCCATGTGACTATTCTGATCGCAGCTTACAACGAAGCAGCCCATATCAAGGCCACTATTGAGAACAAGCTGCGTCTCGATTACCCAAAGGATAAATTAGAGATAATAGTGATTTCAGACGGGTCAACAGATGGGACCGACGACATTGTCAAGCAGTTTGACTCAAGTAAAGTCCGCCTATTGCGCCAGGAGCCGCGCGCTGGGAAAACCTCAGCACTCAACATGGCAGTTCCTGAGGCAAAGGGGGAGATCCTGGTGTTCTCCGATGCTAATTCAATATATGCAGAGGACAGCCTGCGACATTTGGTTAGTAACTTTGCTGATCCCACCGTGGGTTATGTCACGGGCAAGATGATATATGTAAACGCTGATGGCTCGCCCATTGGTGATGGCTGCTCCACGTATATGAAATACGAAAATTTCTTACGAGAAGCCGAGACAAGAGTTGGCTCCATAGTGGGAGTTGACGGGGGAATTGACGCTGTGAGAAAGGAGCTTTACAGGCCCATGAACCCGGACCAACTGCCTGATTTCGTGTTACCTTTGATGGTTGTTGATCAGGGCTACAGAGTTGTCTACGAGCCTGCTGCGATCCTCAAGGAACCGGCACTCAAAGCGCCCAGGGATGAATACAGAATGCGCGTCCGCGTCTCTCTCCGAGCCCTCTGGGCCCTGTGGGATATGCGCCACCTCCTCATCGGCAAGCGCTCCCACTATTCCCACGTTCTCACCCTCTCACGTTCTCACGTTCCCAATTCCGCCGCTGCCAAGCCGCCAAGCCGCCAAGCCGCCTCGCTACCCAGCTTCCTAGCTTCCCAGCCTCCTAGCTTCTATGCTTTCCAACTCTGGTCTCACAAGGTTCTCCGCTATCTTGCCTTTATTTTCTTGATAGCTGCGTATATATCAAACATGATGCTCTGGCATGCCTCTTTTGGGTACAGGGCCTTGTTTGTAGCACAGAATATCTTTTACCTGGCTGCACTCGCTGCCCCAATCTTCGAAAAACACGGTTTCAAATCCCGGGTCCTCTATCTGACTAATTACTTTACTCTGCTAAACGTTGCGTCTGCCCATGCCTTCATCAAGTTCGTCCTCCGCCAAAAAATGATCACCTGGACACCTAGGAAAGGATGACACAGTGCCAGGGCTATTGAGTTTATTGGGTTTGTTGAGCGGAGGGAAAAAATGTGGGATAATAATTGAAAAATTCATCCTTGAGGACGTTCAGTGGGGTCTACAGACCCCTGCTTGGGAGGAAAGACATGAAATTTTCGAGGATTACAGTTAATCCCAAACAGATGGACGGCGTACCGTGTATTCGGGGGCTAAGAATTCCCGTTGCGACAGTGGTAGGGATGGTCTCAGAAGGAATGAGCAACGAAGAGATTCTTATGGCCTATCCTGACTTGGAACCTGAAGATATACGCGAGGCATTAAAATATGCTGCTGAAGCTGTAAGGGAGCGTGAACTGCCGTTGTTAAAGGCCGTATGAAGTTCTTAGTGGACAACGCCCAAT
>JALVSJ010000533.1 GCA_027024445.1 Desulfobacterales bacterium | reverse complement strand
GGCAAGGTGGAATCCCTTACACAAGGAAGGATACCAGCTAGGGAATTCGGTTTTTGCCCCGGCTGTCCCCACAGAGGTAGTTTCTATGCCATCAAGACTGCCTTGGCATGGGATGACAGGAATGGATTTGTCTCCGGAGACATAGGGTGTTACAGCATGGCAATGTGGCCTACGGGATTCAACCAGCTCAAGTCGGTACACGCAATGGGCTCAGGCGCAGGACTGTCTTGCGGATACGGGAAGCTACAGGATTTTGGCTTTGATCAACCCGTAATCACTGTGTGTGGCGACTCCACTTTCTTTCATGCCACAATCCCTGCCCTTGTGAATGCCAGATTCAACAATGCAGACATCATGTTAGTTGTCCTGGACAACAGTGCCACTGCCATGACCGGCTTTCAGCCCCATCCAGGTACCGGGAGGACAGCGATGGGGGAACCCACCCAGCCTGTAGATGTCGTAGCCCTTTGTGAGTCCATGGGTCTGGAGGTTCATGTAGCTGATCCCTATGAGATGAAACAGACGGCACGAAAACTCTACGAACTCATGCAAAAACGTGGTCCACGGGTAATGGTGTTACGGAGAAAGTGCGCCCTTGTACAAGGAAGGGAAGGGGGATTCCCTTATGGTATGTATGTGGATCAGGAGCTTTGCGTGGGTGAGGAATGCGGATGCGGTAGATACTGTACACGCATTTTCAGGTGCCCTGGTCTTATCTGGGACAAGGATAAGGGCAAGGCTATGATTGATCAGGTGATATGCGTAGGTTGTGGAATATGCGCAGAGATATGTCCCCAGGGGGCGATAAAGAGCGAACCAAGGCAGTAGTTGGTATAGCTGAGAGACGACCAGGATGAAGAGACCAGTGATAAGTGCGAGGAGAGCCATATGGACCTTAATGTCATAATAACCGGTGTAGGTGGGCAGGGCAATGTGCTGGCCTCACAGATCTTGGGCAATGCAGCAGTTTACAAGGGGCTGCATGTGAGCATTGGTGAGACTTTCGGGCTGTCCCAAAGAGGTGGCGCTGTTATGAGCCATATAAGGCTTTCCGAGGAACCAAAGTACAGCCCCCTAATAGCACCGAATCGGGCCCACATCATAGTAGGCTTAGAGCCATTGGAGGCCCTCAGGGTAACGCAGGAATACGGCAATGAAGATACCCTGTTCATTGTGAATTCCCGCCCCATATATCCTCTCAATGTCATTGCCGGTGATGTGGAGTACCCGAATGTCGATTGGATCCGAGAGGTACTGGAGCAGTGCAGCGGGAAACTCTATTGGCTTGAAGGCACGCAGATAGCAATAGAACTTGGCGGCCCAATCATGCTGAACATGGTGATGCTGGGTGCACTATGCGCAGTGGATTCTTTTCCGGTATTGGCACAAGATATCAAGGCCGTGCTGGGAAATATCTTTCCGGAGAAAAAACTCGAACCAAATTACAGGGCCCTGGAAATGGGCCAGGAACTCATCAATAGTTATGATAGTTGACCTCCATGTTCACTCAAAGGATTGCTCTGACGGACGGCTATCCCTGAATGAGATTTTCCGAATTGCCCGCGAGCGCAAGGTAGATTTTTTTTCGATAACCGATCACGACTCCGTGGACTGTCAGTCCCGGGCAATCAGCCTTGCGCGGGCCTACGGGATTCATTACATCACAGGAGTTGAACTCAACATCAGGTTTTCCACGCCGCATTACAGCCGAGGCAAGGCCATTTCACTCGATCTTCTTGGATACGGGTATGATCCCGAAGACAAAGGTCTCAGAGCAAAGACTACAGAGCTTCGCCGGCATAGAGAGAAAAGGGCTCGACTTATACTTGAGAGGGTCAATGCCGAGCTTCTCAAAGAGGGAATCACTCCCTTAGGCGAGGAAGACATAAGCGCCATTGAGGAGAGCGTAGATGGCGCATTTGGACGGCCACACATCGCTAGATATCTGGTGAAAAAGGGGCTGGTAAAGGATGTACAGGAAGCATTCGACAGGTACCTTGTGCGGTGTGACATACCAAAACTTCCCTTGAGCCTGGAGGAAGCATCAAACCTAATCAGGAGGGCAGGAGGCAAGGCGGTCCTTGCCCATGGTAATGATCCTAACGGGACATCTCTTGCTGCTCTCACAAATGATATATCCGAGCAACTCCACATCATCGAGTCTGACATGCGCCCGTACCTGGATGGGCTGGAATGCTGGCACAGCAGGCACGATTCGGCCACCACCGAGGCTTACGAATCCTTTGCACGCAGCCACGGGCTCATTGTGACAGGCGGCTCTGACTGTCATCAAAACCCAGTTAAGATAGGCACCGTAGCGGTACCCGAGTATGTGGTGGAACAGTTTGAATTCCTGTAAAACGATAAGGCAAGGGGATAGTGGAATAATGGAATGATGGAAGAATGGAATATTGGGAGACGATTCTGGGATTGCGGATTGATTTAGAAGCTGATGGCTGGAGGTTTGAAGACCGGAAGAGTAGAATAATCTGGAATAAATGAGGAAGGGATAAGACAAAGGTGGAGCAGTGGAAAAAGAGGCAATGATAAGAGACTTATTGAGCCCGGAAAATCTTCCCGATCCTACGAGTGGTGTTACCCTTGTTCAGACACACATCTCCCTCGTGTTCGTGGCAGATAGGTTTGTGTACAAGGTGAAGAAACCGGTGAACTTCGGTTTTCTGGATTTTTCCACTCTGGAAAAGAGAAGGTATTACTGCGAAAAGGAGATACAACTGAACAGCAGGTTGTCACGCGATATCTACCTGGACCTTCTAGCAATAAGCTTTGATGGTAAACGATACAGGATAGAGCAGGGTAGCA
>JALVSJ010000532.1:6773-8581 GCA_027024445.1 Desulfobacterales bacterium | reverse complement strand
GCCCTGCGCAGGGCGATGTTATGCAGGCCAGATGGGGCACGCATGGGGATCATCCCGTCATTGTTCTGTCAGCCTCTACTGTTCAGGACAGCTATGAACTTACGATCCAGGCCTTTAATTTCGCTGAAAAATACAGGACACCTGTTATCTTACTCTCAGATGAGGTGGTAGCCCATACAAGAGAAACCGTTGAGCTGCCTTCCAGGGATCAGATTCATATAATAGACCGGATCGCCCCAAGCATGCCCCCCGAATGGTATATCCCTTACGAGGACAATAGTCGGGGTGTGCCTCCAATGGCAGCATTTGGAGATGGATACCGTTACCATGTTACCGGTTTGGTGCATGATGTACGAGGGTTTCCCACCCAGCGGCCCGATGAGATAGACGCATTTATGAGAAGGCTCTTCAGGAAGATTACACAGGGATTCAACGAGATTCAGATGACCCAAGAATTTCTTCTTGATGACGCTAAGGTGGCAGTTGTCGCCTACGGGTCAGTTGCCAGATCTGCAAAGAGGGCCGTGATGGACGCTCGAGAAAGAGGTGTGAAGGCCGGGCTGTTGCAATTAGTCACTCTTTTCCCCTTTCCGAGGATCAAGGTTGAAGAGGTGCTAAGGCAATGTCGTAGCGTTCTCGTGCCGGAGCTGAACATAGGACAGATAAGCCGGGAAGTGCATAGGGTAAATCAAGGTAAGTGTCAAATCCGAAAGCTAAATCGTCTGGATGGCGGTCTTATCACGCCAGAACAAATACTTATGGAAATCTTGAAGATGTGATTTAATTGGCTTTGGAAAGTGAGGCCGAGATGGCACAACAGGGAACAAAACTGATTCACAAGTACTTACGGCATGATAAGAAATTTCCTCACGTTTGGTGCCCGGGATGTGGCAACGGGATAGTGCTGGGAGCATTGATACGCGCCATAGACAAGCTGGGCCTTGAGAAAGATGATGTGGTCTTAGTCTCGGGTATAGGATGCTCCGGAAGGATGCCCGTGTACGTGGACTTCAATACCCTTCACACTACTCATGGTCGAGCCTTGACGTTCGCAACTGGCATCAAACTTATGAGATCACACTTGAATGTAATCGTGGTGATGGGCGATGGCGATGCCACAGCCATAGGCGGGAATCACTTTATTCATGCTGCAAGGCGGAATCTGGATCTTACGGCTATAATTGTTAACAACCAGATATACGGAATGACCGGGGGACAGCATTCTCCAACTACGCCTTATGGTTGCAAGGCCACCACAGCCGTTTACGGCCACATCGAGCATGCCTTTTCCATCTCAGAACTGGCAGTCACTGCCGGTGCCTCATTCGTTGCCAGAAGTAGTGTATACCACGCTCAATTACTCGATTCCATGTTTGAGAAAGCAATCGTGAAAAAAGGATTCAGCGTGGTAGAGGTAATGTCCAACTGCCATGTGCAATTTGGAAGGCGAAATCAAATGGGCGATCCCATTACGATGATAAAATGGCTGAGGGACAATGCGGTAAGGGTGGAAAAGGCGAGAGAAATGAAACCAGAGGAACTGGAGGGAAAATTTACAATCGGTATCCTGGCGGATGTGGACAAACCCGTATATACAGAGGAGTACGAGAAGATCCGTGAAGGCGCGAAAAGGCAAAAAGACGAAGAAAAAGCAGGATAGGACGAGTAGGTACGAGATACGTCTGGGCGGCTCAGGTGGGCAAGGAATAATTACTGCTGCAAGAGTGTTTGCTGAGGCCATCAATGAGCATACGAAGAAATACGTTTGCCAAAGTCAAAGCTACGGGCCTGAGGCAAGAGGAGGGGCC
>JALVSJ010000532.1:0-6763 GCA_027024445.1 Desulfobacterales bacterium | reverse complement strand
ATTGTAAGCGATGAGCCCATTGACTATCCAAAGGCAACCAAACCAGACGTGCTTCTGGCCATGAACCAGGCTGCGTGTGACGCATATTTCGCTGACCTGAAGCCAGAAGGAATCCTTATCGTGGACTCTGGATTGGTGGATCAGGTTCCCACGAGCAGATCTATTGGTATCCCTTTTACTGAGATCGCAAGAAAAGAGGTTGGAAAGGAATTAGTCGCTAATATGGTGGCCCTGGGGGCTCTCACTTGTCTGGCCAAGGTTGTACCGGCTCAGGGCGTAGAGCAGACACTCCTCGGAAAGGTTCCAAAAGGAACAATTGATATGAATAAGAAGGCCTTTAGGGCGGGAGTCAATGCGGCCAAGAAGTTGGGCCTGCGCGAATTGCCCAAGCATCGACATGTTGAGGAGGATCTTTGAGGATTTGATCAATCTGTGTTCAATTCCGCCTGAGGTTGGTAGCTAACAATGGAAGTGAATCAAAGCTGATGGTAATCCGAGGGCAAGAATGCAGGACTCAGAAGTGCTTCCGTATTCTGACTTCTCAGTTTCACGCTCCTCGGAGCGCGGTCCACTACTCTAACCCGAATTCGCGGATTTTTGCGAGTAACATAGGGCGGCTTATTTCCAGGATCCTGGCAGCCTTTGAACGATTGCCATTAGTAAGCTTGAGAACTTTCTTTATCAGATTCCTCTCCAGCCTCTTGGAAGCCTTTTTGAGAGATAGGGTGTCTTCAGGACCCTCAAGGGGACCGCCCAGATTGATTTGAGTCATGTGAGAAGGTAGTTCTGCTGGAGTGATCCACCGGCCTTGGGCCAGCAATATCGCTCGCTCAATCACGTTTTCCAATTCCCTCACATTGCCCGGCCAGGAGTAGGCCATGAGGATTGGCATGGCTTCTGAGCTTAGGCCCTCAATTTTTTTCTTGAGTTTTCTGTTGAAGACATCAATGAAATAGCCCACCAGAAGAGGTATGTCGCCTCGGCGCTCGCGCAGGGGGGGGAGATGAATAGTCATTACATTGATTCTATAGAAGAGATCTTCCCTGAACCTGCCTTCCCTGACCTCTTTTTCAAGGTCCTTTGAGGTAGCAGCAATTATCCTGACGTCCACTTTTTTAGAGCCAATGTCCCCGAGAGGAGTTATTTCTTCCTCTTGAAGCACCCGCAAGAGTTTGACCTGGAGGGGAAGGGGCAGGTCTCCTATTTCATCTAAGAATATTGTTCCGCCATTAGCTTCTTCAAAGCGGCCAGGTTTATCTCGAACAGCATCAGTGAAGGCTCCTTTTTTGTAACCAAATAATTCACTCTCCAGTAGGTTTTCGGGGATTCCGCCGCAGTTTATACAGACAAGGGGGCCGGACGATCTCGCCCCGTTTTCATGAATCGCACGTGCTATAAGTTCCTTGCCGGTTCCGCTCTCTCCTGTAATAAGGACGGTGGTTTTGTGATCTGCGACCTTTTCAACAAGGTCAAATACCCGGGCCATCGCTTCACTTCTGGCAATAATGTTGCCGAATGAATAGCGCTTACTTATCTTTTCAAGTTTTTGCTTAAGTATGATGTTTTCCCTTTTGAGCCGCTCCCTTTCTTCTGCTTTTTTGAGGGTAAGAAGTACTTCATCTGATTTGAAAGGCTTTGAGATATAATCATAGGCGCCCATCTTCATTGCCTCGAGGGCAGTTTCAATGGTTCCATAGGCCGACATCATGATGATTGTTTTCTCGGGAAATTTATCCTGAGCCTCTCTTAGGAACTGCATACCATCCATTTCCGGCATTCGGATATCACAAAGTACGAAGTCAAAGTGGTCGCTCGTCATGCTGGCCAAGGCCTCGGCTCCGTTTGCTGCCTCACTGACTTGATAGCCTGCCTTGCTCAGCATGACTTTCAGCATATGACGCATATTGTCCTCGTCGTCCACGATAAGCACCCGTTTGTGGACAAGATCATTACCGTTGCCATTAACTTTCATCCCAACATCCCTTCATTCCGTTGTTCCACTATTCCATCCCGCCAGACTAAGGCGGGCAAGTATTCCATCATTCCTTCCTCACCCCTTTTGTTTCCTCATCCCGTGCTAATGGAAGTATCACGTGGATGGTGGCACCTTGTCCTTGGGTGCCTTGAGCCCTGATTTGTCCGCCCATTTGCTCTATAATCCTATAAGATACCGAAAGACCTAATCCCGTGCCTTTGCCCGGCTCTTTAGTTGAATAAAAAGGATCGAAAATACGCTTAACTGATTCCTTTGGTATACCGCATCCGTTGTCCTGAAAGGATACCTTTATAGTCCCCTGGGTATTTTGGGTTTCGATCCTTATCTTCTTATCGCAGTTGGCGTTCTCTGTTTTTTGTTTTTCTTCGATGGCATCGGCAGCATTCAATAAGATATTTACGAATACCTGTTTAAGTCTGCTTTCATCCCCGAGTACTATGTCTTTAGGAGAATGAAATTTCTTGTCTATTATAATGTTTCTCATTATGGGTTGGTGCTTGAGCATCTCAACAGTTTCTAGGAGCAAAGAATGTACGCTGATATGTTTCGATACGGGCGGGTCAGGGCGCGAATAATCCAGTAACTGCCTTATTATCTTGTTTATCCTCGCTATTTCACTTTCACATCGGTCCAATGCGTCCCTAACTTCATCATCGGAGAGTTCTCCGTTTTTCATGAGGTCAAGATAGCCAAGTACGACTCCTATGGGATTGCCAACCTCATGGGCCACACCTGCAGCAAGTCTGCCTACCGAGGCCAGCTTCTCTGACCTGATTACCTCTTCCTGAGTTTTTCGCAATTCCTCGTTGGCCTGCTCCAGTGAGGCGATATGGGCCTTTAACTCTCTCTTGTTTTCATCCAGTCGATTTAACATCATTTTGAGGGAGTGAAAAAGCTGCCCTATCTCATTTGCTGAAGGTTCGGGAGGTAGGGACAAGGGCTCGCCCTCTTTGAACTCTTCTGTTACTTTGAGGAGCTTTTGAATGGGCCTTAACACGACTCGCGAGAGCAGGTACATACCTGCAGCCAGCAAAATAATCGTATTGATGAAGATATAGACTAGAATGATCTTTTCAGAGTTTCTCAAATGAGTGTACACAGGTCCGAGATGAGAACATATTGCTATGGCCCCCACAGTGTTTCCACCTGATTTTACTGGCACCGCAACCTTTAAGTTTTCGCGCCCAAGCCATATAACCGCCCAGGTAGTTCCGTAAAAGGCTATGGATTCTTTTTGTGTAATAATACTTTGACGACACAATGCTACTGCGTCTTGTCTCCCTTCTTGCCATGGGCCTATCTCCCATTGTGAACCTGCGCTTGAAGGGACGAAAATGAACTCCTGGTATCCCCCTTTCTGGAGAATTTCCTTTATCCTTGTCACCAGCCACCGGTCATCAGCTATTGACATATCCTTGAGGAGACTGGCGGGCTGAGCGGCCACGAGCAGGGCAAGGGCATGAGCGATAGCAACGCCGTGACGGACCTTGAACTGAACAAGGTCGTTTTCTGCCAGCCTGACCATGATCACGTTAATAAGGAGCATGGCTGCGAGAATAAGAAAGATCAAGTTGGCCAAAATCCCGGTTCTTAGGCTGTAAAAGGACCTGCGCATCGTCTCCCTCTCCCGCTACATCAACAGGTTTCCGTACCAGCTGACAATGGGGTTTCCGAAGAAAAAATAGGTCAGGGAACCCATTGCCAGAAACGGGCCAAAAGGAATCTTTACACGCATACCTTTTCCGCTGATTAGTAAGGCTCCCCCTCCGATTATAATTCCCAACACTGAGGAAATAAGCACTACGAAAGGCAGGGCTTTCCACCCCAACCAGGCGCCTATCATTGCAAGTAGTTTGATATCTCCCCCTCCAATCCCCTCCTTTCCAGTCAACCTTTCGAACACCACGGCAATAAGCAGCAAACCGCCTCCGCCAGCTATAATCCCTATCGCGGATTCGATCCATGTTAAATAGGGTGAAAGAAAAGAGACCAAAAAGCCGATCACAATACCGGGCAAAGAAATTATGTCAGGTATTATCTTGTGGTGGAGGTCTATAAAAGTTATCACCACAAGGGATGCAGAAAAGAGCAGGTACAAGATATATTGATAACTGAGGTCGTATCTGATAAACAGGGCAAGGCTGATAATGCCCGTAATAAGTTCAACCAATGGGTATTGGATTGATATGGGGTCCTTGCAATTTCTGCACCTGCCTCTCAGTAAAACATAGCTCAGAATAGGGATGTTATCGTAAAATCTTATTTGGGTGCCACAATGGGGACAACTGGAAGGAGGCGATACAATTGATTTTCCTAAAGGGAGCCGGTATATGCACACATTAGCAAAGCTCCCTAGTACGAGGCCGAAGAGAAATGAAAACACAGAATATATAGTTATAGTGTGAGGGGTCAATTGATGCTCCTTTCGAGATTTAGAATTCCAAATCCTAGATAGACTGAGCAATGAAAAAACGTCATCCTCCCATCCTCTCTATTAATCCTGATAATCCTCAGCAGCGCCTGATACGGCGCGTATGCGAGGTATTGGAAGAAGGAGGGCTTATTGCGTACCCCACTGACACCTTTTACGGTATAGGGTGTGACCTTTACAATAAAAAAGGCATCCAATTGATATATCGGCTTAAAAATCGACCACTAAAGAAGCCGTTTTCTTTTATATGTGACAGTCTTAAGGAGATAAGTCGTTATGCGAAGGTGAGCAATTTTGCATACAAGACCATGAGGCGACTGCTGCCGGGTCCTTATACCTTTATCCTGGAAGGCACTAGGCTGGTGCCCAAGATCATGCTTACAAACAGAAAAACTGTAGGAATTAGAGTGCCCGATAACGAGATCTGTCTTTCCATAGTGAGGATGTTTGGAAGACCCATCATAAGCACCAGTGCCAAGCAGGATGATCCCGAGACAATACGTGAGGTGTATGCCCCTTACTTGGACCTTGTGGTAGATGGAGGGCCACTGTTCCCTGAGCCTTCCAGTGTAGTTTCTCTGATAGGTGATAAACCCGAGGTAATAAGGAAAGGAAAAGGAGATGTCAGTATGTTTCTGTGATACTTGGGGTAGAGGGCTCGGGCCAATAATATTTTACTTGAATAGGTGCGGTCCTAAGGATTGTTGATACTGATTTTGCCGCGCTATCAAAAATGAGGTCCAATATGCTCCCTTTCCGTTTGCTGGGGTATACGAGGGTTGGCTCGCCTTTAATGCCTGCTATCTTTTTTGCTAGTTCTATGGCATCCTGGAAGTTGCCAAGTTGGTCCACAAGGCCAAGCTCCTTGGCCTGTTCACCCGAAAGAATCCTGCCATCGGCAATCCCTCTGATTTTCTCCACAGGAAGGTTCCTTCCTTTTGCCACCGCGTTTACAAATTGTTCCTGAATATCAGCTATCAAATCTTGAAGTAATTTCTTTTCCTTTTCAGTGAGCTTTCGATGAGGAGACCCAATGTCCTTAAATTCGCCACTTTTTATCACTTCCATGCTAACGCCGATTTTCTTAAGAAGCTCTTTGATCTGCACAAACTCCATTATCACGCCAATGCTGCCGGTAAGGGTGCCTGGATTCGCCACTATCTTATTAGCTGCTGAGGCAATATAGTAACCTCCCGAGGCCGCGACGGCTCCCATAGAAGCGATCACTCTTTTCTTGGCCCTTGTCCTCATGACCTCGCGGTATATTTCCTGGCTGGGACCCACTCCCCCGCCTGGGGAGTTGATTCTGAGGAGTATTACTTTAATACCCTTGTCTTTTTTGAACTCGACCAGTTGGTTGACTATGTTGCGAGAGTTAGTGATGGGGCCCTCAATGGTAATAACGCCAATCTTGTCACCGAAAGCTATTGCGGGGGAGCGTCCAATCTGCTTGATGATCAAAATTGAGGCAAGCCCTAGAACGAGGCCCACTATCAGTACAATCAGGACAACAGTCAAAAAAGTGCGTTTTTTTTGTGACATGTCTTCCTTATTCGGCAGGCTCTTTTCCAGGTTCCTGCTCTATGTGCTCAGTGGATATTTTTTCTTCTTCAGGTTGCCGTGGCTCGGAGTCATCCGGTTTACTTGGGGAGGCTTCTTCTTTTACTTCCCCTGTTGCTTGTTCTATGTCAAGTTCTGATTCTTGTGCTTCATCATTGGATATGTCTGCCTCTCCCCTCCAGGCGGATTGTTGGCTTCCAATTTCTGGTTGTATTTCTTGTGGCTCTTCCTCAATTTGTTCTGGTTGAAACTGCTTCTGGAGGTTCATCATCTCTTCGCGAAGCAATTCACCAAGATTGGAAGTGGCCTCCCTCCGGCCTCCTATGTAACTTTTGTATGTTTCCTTTTCGGAGGTGGTTTCAAGTTTCTTGAGGGAGAGAGCTATTTTCTTCTCCTCAGGAGACACACTGATCACTTGAGCTTGAATAACGTCGTCGATCTGAAACTTACTTAGTGCGTTTCCACGCTTGTCTTTGGGGATTTCGGACACGTGAATCAGCCCTTCGATACCCTCTTCCAATTCCACAAAGATGCCGAAATCGGTAATGTTTGTTACCGTTCCGGTTACTCTTGTGCCAGGCTTGTATTTGTTAGGAATCTCTTTCCACGGGTCGGGTGTGAGCTGCTTTATACCCAAAGAAAATCTTTCATTTTCCTTGTCGATCTTGAGGACAATCGCCTGTACCTCCTGTCCCTTTTTATAAACCTCGGATGGGTGCTTGATGCGTTTGGTCCAGGAGATGTCTGAAATGTGTACAAGACCATCAATACCTTCG
>JALVSJ010000531.1 GCA_027024445.1 Desulfobacterales bacterium | reverse complement strand
ACCCTGTGGGCTCGCCTAGTCCATTAAGGTATTTGTGCAAAAACAAGGCAATATCCTTCTCCGACAGTTTGGATTTTACAGCAGGGGTCATACGCTGATATATATCCCTTGCATCCTCGTTCACCACAAAGGCAGCAACTTCCTGGAAGTACTCAATGGCTTCTGCCATTTGCCGTTCTTGGCCGGAGGCAAGCGTTATCATTGTTGGTGTAAAGGCCAAGCACAGTAAAGCAACAATAGCTATCTTCAACGTCTTCATGATATCCATTACTACCCTCCCCGACTATCTTGCATATTCAGCATGATTTTTCCAAGCCTTCATGGATTTTCTCTTGTAGATCGGCAAGAATCCCTCTCCACCTAAATCTCATTGATAAGCCTAAAACCTGAAAGATGCCTGCCATTGACATATCCATACCTGTAGACCTATAGTATCGGTGAATGGCCATTCCGGGACACAAAACGTAAGAAGGAGTCACCCATGTCACAAGATGTCTATGAAATGCTTCGTGAACAACTGGATGAGTATTCGGTGGGGTTTCCCAGGACTCAATCAGGCGTTGAGATGAAGATCCTGCGAAAGCTCTTTACTGAAGAAGAGGCCCATATGTACCTGAACCTAACCATGCTTGTTGAGCCTCCGGAGGCCATTGCCGAGCGCATGGGAAGGCCCGTGGAAGAAGTGGCACCTGTGCTTGAAAGAATGTTTGAAAAAGGCCTCGTCTTCAGACTCAAACGTGGACACTCTGTGAAATATGCCGCAGTTCCCTTTGTGATTGGGTTTTACGAATTTCAGGTAAACAGAATGGATAGGGAATTGGCCCAATTGCTTGAGCAGTACTTTGAAGAAGCCTTCAGCGAGCATGCCGCTCGCCAGACCATGCCCATGCGAACCATCCCGGTTAACAAGGCAATCAATGTATCGTGGCCTGTTGCCCCTTACGAGGATGCGCGCCAGATCATAATGCAAAAGGACCGCATAGCAGTCGCTAACTGCATATGCCGCACCCAGAAAGGACTTATAAACGATAGCTGCGACAAGCCTCTTGAAGTATGCTTTTCATTTGGCTCTCATGCACAGTATTACGTAGACAGAGGAATGGGTCGCTGGATTACACAGCAAGAGGCCCTCGAGATCCTGGACAAATGCGAGAAAGCAGCCCTTGTACCTCAACCTTACAACGCCCAAAATCCTGGCGGCATGTGCAATTGCTGTGGAGATTGCTGCGGAATACTCCGTGCCCTGAAGAAACATCCAAGGCCTTCAAGCATGGTAATCACAAACTATTACGCCCAAGTGGACGAAGATGCGTGTGTGGCATGCGAGACTTGCCTGGAGCGGTGCCAGATGGATGCCATAACAATAGATGATGTGGCCCATGTGAACAGGGAGCGCTGCATTGGCTGTGGTCTGTGCGTAACCACGTGCTCAACTGGTGCCATGAGCCTGCAGCCAAAACCTGCTGATGAACGCCGCGAGCCGCCCCCCAGCGCCAGGGACACCATCATGCAGTTGGCAAAGGAAAGGGGGAAGAACCTGATTCCACTAGCAATGTCCAGGCCCAAGCAGTAATAGAGGCTTCGGTTTCGCCAGAACGGGATTTTAAAGCCTTCCTCTGTTAAAAGCCAGCAGTCGATTCTGAATTGAAACCAACTCACATATCTTTTGCAGCAGTTCGGGGACTTCCGTTGCTGGCACCAGGGCCCTCTGCAAAGTGATTGAACGATAAAAGCTGTAATGATCACCTGAGATCTGGCTCTTGATCTCCCATGATAGCGGCCCAAAGTGACCTTTGCTCTCCTTGGGGTAAAGCACAAGTTTGACACCAGGGGGCAGCCTTAGTTCCAGGTCAGTGATCTCTTGCCTTGTGGTGGGGATGGCAAAGGCATAATGTCTTTCTGGTATATACGCAGACATGGGATCAAGTAAATCTGACCCGGGCAGAGGGAAAAAGTAACTATCCGCAGAGTATGCTGCTGATGTACCTATCGCGAAAGGAAAGCTCAACTCAATATTTCTCTTGAGCCTGGAAATACCCTTGCTCTCAAATTTACCTGTCAACCTGGCTATGGGATCAACATCGTGCAGAATTTCTGAGACCTTGATCTCCAATTCACGTCCGCTCACAGTTAGCAGTTCATCTCTCACATCGGCAGTGGACAGACCCTGGAATGTTAATGTGCACCGCCCACGGAGCCCCAGTTCCGGGCTCAGATGGACCGCCAGCCTAATCTCCCTCTGATTCGGGCTAGCTGCTGATATCTTCACGAGTCTACCTTGTGCCAAATCCAGCCCAAGGTTACCATCTGCCTCATTTACCCCAGGAGGCATATTCCTATCAACAAAACAATAAAACCGTCCCCCGGACCGGACAAGCACCTGATTAAAGAGCGCGGGGTAAAAAGAATCCATTAGGGGCTCAATAAACACCCCATCTGTATTTGTGAGTACCAGGCTCGATCTTATCCCCTGGTGCTTCAACAAGAAGTGGAACAATATAGCCACATCCAGAGAGCTACCATAGCCCTTTTTCAGCGTGGCCATGGGGGGCTGAGGCGAAAGGTCGGTCTTGAACAGGTCGATCTCATACACAGCGATGTTATTGAGCAGATTTTCGTAGAGCCTGTCTGCGTCATGCTCCAGGGCCCATGAAGGGAGCCGAATGGATTCAGTCTGCCGTGGTATATCGAAACGGCGCTTAAAAAAACTAGCCACCTCCGACCATGAACTAAAACCGGAGACCAGCAGACAGAAAGGCTGGTTCTGGATTTCGGGCGACTGGGCTTCTGAATACTGCTTGGGCAAATCTTTAGCTGTCCACGAGTAGATGGTTTTCCCCTGCTTAACCTGTTTATGGAATTTCACCTTTTCGTCATGGAGGCTCACGGTCAATGCCGCTGTATCGGTGTCATTTCCTGGCACGCTTATTACCACTTGTTTTTGCAGAGTGGGGTCAGACAAACGAAATGACTCCTCTGCCCAAAAATTAAGTCGGCTGTTCACAGTATAGCTGATCGATATCTTTGATCCCACCTCGACACCGGGAAAATTGACTACCTTCAGTTTTGCCTTTGAAAAAATTGAGCTATCCGCAGTGGCAGGGTCAAGGATATCCTGCACCTCCCTGGGGTCCACTCTGAGGATCTTGCCCGAGGGCAAGGTGGTGAATGCCTTATCTATCGTAACTGTCTCGAAAGCGCTATTGTAAGGTATCCTGAAATCAGAGCGGGCCTTCTTGCCCTTGTAGTTCATGACTCGAGTCTCCAGGTCCACATGAAGCACATAGCCCCCTCCAGAGGACAATGTGTATTCCTTGTGAATGAAGTCATTGATGGCATCGGCATGATTGAATTCCTTCACCGGCTGCCCTGCTCTCGCCGGCCCAGTTGTTAACAGGATAAAAACGAAAGCCAGGCACGTAGCTCCAATCTTCTTTGCAATCACCTTTTCTATCCTCCAGTTACAATCAGAAACCACTGATCTCAAACACCGTAACAGCGTTATTTGGCTGCCATTGTTAATAGGCCAATCCCGCGCAGGTATAATCAGCAACCACTCCTGAAGGCCCCTCACCAGCTCATGGGCCTCAGAAGATCCTCATTTTGTCAATTCAGAGTCATTTGGTGAACGAGACAATAACCGGCAGTGCCGCCTCATACCTCAGATCGTGCTGCAATCTTGTCAGCAGTGGGTATTCTTCCGCTGGGACCTCCAGTTTCTTCAATGCAAAATACCTTGTTATTACCAACCGGTGAGCCGACACTGCAAAAGAAGTCCAGGAAGAAAACACGTCGTTTTCCATGTTAGGGGAAACGGGGAGGACAATATTCCCGCCCTCTCCATCCAGCTCCAGCTCTTCCACCCATTTGCTGGCAAACACATAACCCAACTTCAGTGGATATTTCCGCTGATTCAAATTTGCTTTACCTAAAATCCAGCGATCCAGTAACCCTATATATGGAGTTGAACAGAGTGGCCATAGGGCCTGTGCCTTTCCAGAGGCTGCGGCGCTTGCCTTCCTCGCCTCCTCGGGCCAAGGCAGGATTGCTCGGTCCAATCTGAACGAGCAGGAAAAGCCAAATGGTACACTGCGGTCCAGTGGGTTGGTCCACGACATGTTATCTATTTCTATGCCGGCCCTCTTGTTCCTGACGAACCTCATCAAGAATCGTTTCTGATCATCATAGCTTTTGTCAAGCATGATTGATCTGAAAATCGTATCAGCAAATCCAAAGCTTATTGCTTTGAGTTCCCCGTGAAGTGTGCCATTGGCCCCTACCCTGTCTTTCACATGTATAAGGACTAGATTGGTCTCTGGCGGCTGCACAGGACTGATGCCTAACGAACTTCCTTTGCTATCAGCAACAAGATAGGAGCAGTCCCTATCATAGTCAGGCAGGAACTGTTTGCTCGTCTCAGAGGTTGGATCCATGAACACGGTCGGATTGCCACTTTCATCCAGAATTGCGGCGATCGCATGATTGAAATATGGCACAACAACCTCGCTGTCCAGCTTGCGTCCCATGCTGAGCAATACGGGAGCGGCCTTGAATCCGGCAACTCGCAACATGCTAACAAGAAGCGCTGCCTTGTCCCTGCACACCCCGTAGCGCCTGCTGAATGTGAGGCCAACTTCATGGGGCTCAAATCCAGGGCGGTTTGATTCTGCGGTTATGCCCAAGTAACGTATTTTCTGTGCAACATAGTAAAAAATGGCAGCTATCTTGCTGTGCTCGTCTGCGTTTCCCTGGATAAGTTCTTCAACCTTCTGCTTGATCCCTCGAGTTGGCGTTAACTTGGGCTCAACCAAGCCAAAGTACCAACGCGACACCTGCTCCCATGAGTCAAGAGTGGAGTAGAGCAATCTCATTGCCACTCTGATAAAGGGGACCATGTGGGGTTCTGGTACCAGTTTGGGTACTTTCCTGAACTCCCATATGAACTTCTTACTGTCCCCATGCTGGGAAGTTTTGAACCTTACGGTACCAGGCACGGTGTCCTTAATAAGGTGATGGAGCTTCCTATTTGCAGGGACGTCAAATTCCAGGTGATAATAGCGCACGGGAAAATCCTGCTGGATCGGTATCAGGCCGTAGATATGCCCTGGGATGACCGATTTGAATGTCTTACGTACAGCGCGATAGTGGATCGTATCGCCTGGATCAAGGTCCGGTATGAAGATCTTCATGACCTTCTGAGATGGATCATAGATATTCGCCTTGGTGTTAGATGATGGGGCCTGGAGGCGGCTGTTCTTGGAAAGATCAACAGGGATTATTTGTGGTGGCCCACCCTTTTGCGGCCTTATCACCTCCATTGTCTCCACTTTCAGGGTTGAGTAGTTCTTGTCGAAATAAAAGGACTGAACCTGCATGTCTTGTTTGCCCTGCTGATCCAATACGGTAATGTATACCTCATCCTCATCCACGTGGGCTCCGTCTGAATGGAAGGTAATTTGCTCTACCTCTTTTGCTAGCACCACGTGATCGTTTGGATAATAGGCTTTGGTCACCTTTTTAAGGAATGAGTAGCTGGCTGCAACGGCCGATCCCTCTATCAGGACGAAGAAGAATATGCCAACTACCGTGCAATGAAAAACGAGCAAGAACCGCCTGGCACAAGAAGACCTTTGCATGCTTCCCTCTTTATGGTATTGCTTCTGTTAGTGTTTTTTTTCGATTAGCACGTGTACCGGTTACTTAACCATCAAACCGCAAACAACTCAATGTTTTTACTACACCCACACCGCTTCTCATAGAATCAATCCAACAACAGCTCCGCATACCAAGGAGCCCAGAATCATGGCAAAGGTAAATATAAGCACATAGAGCCATCCAAAGTAAGAGATCATGACGGGCAATAGTACTGGTTTCACTGCCCTGCAATTAAGGAAGATCGCGATAAGAGACATCCTCATTCCCTTTGATTTCAGTTCCTGTAAGAGGGGGTACCAGGCATAGATGGGACCAATGGAGAGAATGCCTGCAAGTGTGGCAATGAAAATTCCTTTCGCCCCCGAGCCCTTTCCAAACAGCCTGATCAAATGTGCAGGTTTGACGAAAAGGTTGAGCGCAAATATGAGGAAAAACACCAGGCTGAGGGCAATACTCACCCTTACAAGGATATATGCGCTGGCCTTGAGGGCGCTTATGGCACCAGCGGGCATGAAAATGAATATCACCCCATAAGTTACTGCCACGACCAGAGGAAAAATCAACGAGCGCATCATGCACTATCCCCTGAATGGATTCAGCAACAACACGGTCATGATAGCTGCCCCAATGGAGGCAACCAATGAAATAGCATTTCTTGCGAGAGAAAATTTCCGACCCAGCGCTACCATTTCAGCAGGCAATTGAACGAGGCCCACGCTGACCCATGTCATCATAAAGGCGGTCACGGCAAAAAGGCTCACGTCGTTTTCCAGCATCTCCCCGCCTATGATGTAGCTATTGATGGGATTGCCAGGTAGAATGCTCCCCAGGCTGGCCCCTTTAACAGTATCCCATATTGGATTGCCCGAAAACACTGATAGCAGCATCTGCTTAGAGACAAACGCCTTGAACAGACCCATGAGGAAAATAACGCCAATCAGGATTGGAAGCATCTTCCCGAACTGCCTGGCTGTCCTCATGGCGGCTTCTAACACCACCTCACGCGTGTAACCCGAATCTGGGTGTTCTGATGTCCGCTTGCAGGCCCTGTGTTTTCTTACATATTCATCCACTGCATCCTGGACTGTTCCCTCCACGCCTGTTATTACGCTGATATCGTTTTTCTTCAAATATGCTTCAGCCGCTGGACTGCAATAACCCGTTAGCACCGCCTCCACATTTTCCCCTATTGCAAGTGCAACTGCCTGCATACCACCATGGCCCGCATGGCCAGGATTTTCTACGGCCTTGTGCTCCATGGTTTCAGGATCAATAATGATCAAATATGGGGCCAGACCCAGCCTGTTAGCGACTCTGCACCCTAATCCCTCACCCTCTGAAGAAACAGCTATCTTCATTTCTTCGCTTCCTCCATGTCCCATCGTACTTAATCACTGGCTGGTGAGTCAAATTTCAGGACCCCTTTTTTGCCTTGACCATTGGTGCCAGGAGTCATAAGGTGGCAGGCTAGTGTTGATTATCTCATTAATGACGATCTAGGAGTTGACATGGGAATACTTAGTAAACTATTTGGCACACAGGAACCGAAAAGAATACCCAAGCTTGGCCGCAATGACCCCTGCTGGTGCGGGAGCGGAAAAAAATACAAGAGATGTCACATGGAATCAGATGCTCGCAGGCGCTCAAAGGCCCTGGCTGCAGGATGCACAACCCGGTCTTGAGCCCGCTGACGAGAGGGGTGCCGGCGGCACCCTATATTAAATTCTTCAGTGCTGCCCCCCAAAAGGGAAAAACAGCAGACCCATCCTTCTCTGGCCTGCTGTTTTTATTCTTATTTATGGTCGGGACGCGGGGATTTGAACCCCGGACCACCTGAACCCCATTCAGGTGCGCTTCCAGGCTGCGCTACGTCCCGATGCCTTCTTTGCTTATAACTTTACTATATGATGCCCCTTTGTTGTCAAGCTCTAAATAATGGTAGGCGGGATCCACAAACTGCTTGAAAGTTGCATTTTCACATACTATTATGCCCGTACTTAATTAACCGCCAAAAGAAACCCAGCGAGTTCCAGGTTACGAACCAGACTTATTTTAGGTTCATCCGAGTTAAGCGTACTTTGAGGGAAATTTGGATGTTACAGGTCCTGTTCCTTTTTCTTCGATTCCGAGCCTCCCGGGCTGGTATTTTCAGTGACTTATCCACGGGGGAGTCTTACCCCCTCCGCATTCCAGTCCTCAGGAAAAGGCACCCTGAGGACCTGGCTGCGGTTTCCCCCATAGATAAGTCACGAAAATACGAAGCCCTCCCGACAGTCACTACGAAAAAGGAACAGAACCTGTTTGGGCTTTTTGGAAATCCGTGAGTCCAAAAATGCGCAAGATCCGGAGGAACCTTATTTTAAGGTATTCCTATTATGCAAGAAAAGTACGCCCTCGTGCTCGAAACAGACGCTGAACTGGCACAGCAAATAAACTCATATCTAGCCGAGCAAGGATACTCGGTCTTCATCCCTGCTACCACTGAAGAGGCATTGGAGACCTTAAAAAACCAAAGGATCGAATTGGCCTTTCTTGGCAATCCTCCGGATCGAGACTCATGTTTTGATCTCCTAAAAGACGTGGTCAAGACCTCTCCCATGACATATGTTGTATTGATAACCGATGGAGCAGAAAAGGAAGTGCACGACAGGGCCGAGGGATTTGGGATATTGGGCCATATTCCGAGAGACTTCTCACGCACTAATATACAACAACTTATTGATAAGCTTATCCAAATAAACCAGGGCCTATAGCCAAAGGCTCCCCCTCGATACCCCATTTAACTCCCTTGCTCCAAGGCAAACAATCTGTCAGGCCATGAGCAGAGTCGACTGTATTAGCAACCGCAATATCAGGATCATAGCAGCCTATGTTCAGGAGAGGATAGGTGGCCACTATGGGCTTTTCACAGGCCTTCCTTACCCTACAGAAG
>JALVSJ010000530.1 GCA_027024445.1 Desulfobacterales bacterium | reverse complement strand
CTCAAGTTTAACAGTTTCTCTTTTTCAAATTTGAAAAATCCCCCTTTTAGTGCGGCAAAAGGGGCTTTATTGCCTCTTTTTTGTGGTCATTTGCCCATTTCTTTGTTGTGTCCAGCAAAAAGGTAGTGCCAATAAATTAAAATTTTCCAATTTTCCTATTGATATTTAAGAGAATTATAGATATGATAGTAGTGTCTCTAAATTTGAGAGCAATTCACTTTTGCTGGAAAAACAATGGGTTAACCCAAGTTTAACACCTTAAAAAATAAATCTAATATTTTCAATAAGATATGCTATTAAAATTTTTTACAGTGGCACTACATCCTAGTTTTTTTTTAACAACTAAACCACCAGAGTTACCCTGCCACCAGGATTGGTGTCCAGACCAAGGACCTTGTAAAGTTTCTCCTGTGCAGGCTCCAATTCTGTGGCCTTTCGAATATGTAGCCTCTTTCCATCTCTACGAGAAAAACTTGCCGTTACTCGCTGATGACGGGAAAGAAGTTCTCGAATGCTGCTCCAACTCAATTTTATGCCGTGGATTTCTAGTCTATGCCTGATAAGCTGCACAAATTGATAGGCCAGGACAGTTATGAAAAGATGACCATCACACCTTTCTTCTTTTTGGTGATATACAGGTCTTAGACCCAATTCCGATTTCAAACTCCTGAATACAGCCTCCACATCCGTCAACATCGTATATGTTCGCCATAGCTTCTCTGCGTCCCAGTGCAACTCATTCGTCCTAAGACAGTAAACTCCTGGGTGGGTCAATCGAGTGTTTTCCACTGGCACTCTCTCCCATCTAAGCTCTGCCGCCCTCTTGCCTGACTCATCAGGTACTATCTCAATTTGGTAATGCCTTGACACCTGCTTGTACCTCTCCTTGAGACGACCTACTCGCTCCTGAACCTTGCCAAGGGCCTTTGTAGTCCTGGGCTTATTCAAACCTGAAGACAGCCTTTCAAGCTCCTTCTCAAACCTCTCCGTATGGAGCCTGTTCATACTCTCTTCCTTTCTTGCCTTTGCCTCTGAATAACAATAAAGCCTCTGCTCATCTCCATCCCTCTCCACTAATACCCTTATCTGGTGCCCAGACCGTGACTCAAAGCTCACATCCATATCCCCCAGATTACACCTGCCACGTTCCCGACTCACCACGAGATACCTGTAACCCCTCGACTTCAACCATTCTATGTTGTCTTCACTGCAAAGGCCCCTGTCCATTACTATTAAGGCCCCCAATGGAGCACTAAGACCCTCAAGCATCTCTTCCAAGGTCTTCACCTCTGAAATATTACCTGCAAATACCTGCGACCTCTTCACAAAACCACTTGAGTCAAGAACCAAACCCAGTGTCAAAAGTGGACGGTCTGTCCTGCGCTCCTTGGAATGCCCCCGCAAGGCCTTCTTGTTACACGATACATCCCCCTCAAAATACGTGTTCGTCAAATCATAGAGCGCCACCGTACAAGGCAATCCAAATAACCCTTGAATCCTCCTAAAGAGCTCACGCTCTATCTCATCCTTCCTGCGTATTAGCATGTCGCTGGCCCTGTATAGACTCATGTGAGAAATATCCACAAAATCAATATCTAAAAGCTCTCCAAGGCCACTAACCGAACAGAGCCAATCATAAGTATGTCTCTCTGATCCTGGAGACGCCATACGACCAATTACTAGCCCCTTTACTATGGCTATCTGCCTCTCATTAAACTTAAGGCCCCTTAATATTCCCTCAAAATCCACCTCTTCCATCACCTTGAGTCCTGCATTCTCTACACCAACTGTCCGAGGACGCTCCACCTCTAAGCTATCAACATCAACCTCCTGATAGTTGCCTTCTTTATTCTTGCTCTCAACACTCTTGTCCAGCTTCCCATCAGCTACTATAAGCCTATAGGCAATCCTGTTGGCCTCACTCCTCACCTCCTCTGGGACATCTTCCATGAATATGGATTTTTGACCTGAAAGACGATTCTTTATAAGAGTGCACAATAGCCCCCAATACTCTTTTTCTATAGCAAAATGCCTTCCCAGATTGAGAAGTGTGCGCTGACGTACTTTATTGCCTTCCCTTACATTTTTTACGAGCCTATAGGTATAGTAAGCCTTTCCATCTTTGGCAGTACCTATTTTTGTGCGTCGAATAAACATAACGTTTGAGAGTATTACATAAGAGCAACAGGGGCGCAAGTACTATTTTCAATTTCATGGCACCACAAACGAGTTTGTGGCCTTGTGATGTAATAATTCCAGAGAGTTACATATATTGATACCCCCTAAATTGAACCAAAAACGCACCCTAGATGTTAAACTTGGGGTAAGCGTCTAATTAACCCCACCTTTTAAGGCGCGGTTTCTCCTGTTATGGCAGTCAGTATTGAATGACGAATTGCTATGAAGGAGGTGAACCAGCCGTGCCAGGGACGATACACAGTAATCTGAACTCCTCTACAGCCAAACAGACTTTCTGGAAAGGCCATATCTGTAGGCAAGCAGAGAGTGGTCTTACTATAAAGGAATACTGCAGAAGGAATGGGCTATC
Source organism: Desulfobacterales bacterium (assembly GCA_027024445.1). Classification (GTDB taxonomy): domain Bacteria; phylum Desulfobacterota; class DSM-4660; order Desulfatiglandales; family Desulfatiglandaceae; genus B111-G9. The sequence continues at coordinate 285 of JALVSJ010000530.1, read as the reverse complement.
CTTGCATACCTTTAGATACTGGAAGAGGAGGATTGTGGGTTCAGTGGAGGAGGGAGTGAAGGTTTCTGCGGTGGAGGTAGGAAGATTTCATTGTGGGGATGTTTTTGATCTTAGGGTTCGGACCCTAAATGGTCATGTAATAGAGGTTAGGGGTGAATTTTCAAGTAGTGATGTAGCCAGACTTGTCAAGGAGTTGGAGTGAGCAGGATGTTTGGTTGGGTGAGTGAAGTGAGGATATATGTAGTGCCTGGGGTAACGGATATGAGGAAGGCCATAGATGGGCTA
>JALVSJ010000529.1:2328-2838 GCA_027024445.1 Desulfobacterales bacterium | reverse complement strand
CTCACGCATAGAGACGCTTTTCATCTCCGGCATTTCATTCTTGAGAAAACATCCGCGCATCTACAGCCTTTATACAAAAATACTTTACGAAGGGAATCTCAAATTCATATCACGTTTGTTAGGCGCCATAAGGGCCGAATCATATCAGTTCTTGTCAAAGATGATTCAGCAGGGAATCGAGAGAGGCCAGGTGCGCAAGGATATAGATATCACGTGTGCAGCATTCTTTCTTGATTCCGTCCTGGATCGATTTCTCCAGGCCTTCATGTTGCGCCATTTTGGGCAGCATCCGGGGATATACAAAGCAAAGGACCAGGAGATACATAACTGGGCAACGACTCTGGTGGGGTTGCTGAGGCAAGGAATGGAGGCCAAATGAAAAATAATGTCCTGGCCATCGTGGGTGCTGTAAAAGAAGAATTGGAATTGCTCAAAAACCGATTGGCGCTGGACAGAACCCTGCAATTGGGCTCAATCGTCGTTTACACCGGTAGCGCCTTCGGCCATGAT
>JALVSJ010000529.1:0-2318 GCA_027024445.1 Desulfobacterales bacterium | reverse complement strand
CCACAACTGGGGGTTGAATCAAGAGTCCGTCGGCCTCTCACATCTCCCCTCCCATTTGCAAGAAGGGAAATACCTCTTGACTCAGCCCTAGCAGCAAAGGCCACTTCAGTTATTGCTTCTGATGATACGTTCCAGATGGCCTTCGTGGGATCATTCTTGACAGTGTGCACTGTTTCCACGTCCCCTTCCACAGTGGCAGCCTACTACAGAGAGTATAAACCCATGATAGAAAATATGGAAGGTTTCGGAGCTGCCTATGCATGCTTCATTCACGGAATATCTCTTCTGGAGTTAAGGGTGGTCAGCAATGACGTTGGCGACCGAAACAAGAAACGCTGGTATTTGAAGCAGGCCTGCCACAAGGCGCAGGAAGTGGCACTGTTATTACTTGAATCGGGGGTGTTTCATTGAATAATGCTCTGACACTGGCCTATTCTCCTTGTCCCAATGATACGTTCATTTTCGGTGCCATTGCAAATGGCCTCATTGATCTACGAGGCTTTGATTTTGATATTCACCTCGGGGATGTGGAGCAGCTCAATCAGGCATGCAAGGAAGCCCGCTACCATATTTCCAAGATTTCCATAGCGGCATATCTTTACCTGCAGCGCCACTATGCACTGTTATACTCTGGAAGTGCCCTTGGCCGGGGGTGTGGCCCTCTCATCGTTGCTAGACCCGACAAAGACATTCAAGATTTGACCCGCGGCTTGGTGGCAGTGCCAGGGCTAATGACCACGGCCTATCTCCTGCTGTGCCTATTTGCTGGGAATCCCCTGCCGGTAACCCCTATTCCCTTCGAAACCATTATGCCCGCGGTCGCTCAGGGTGACTATGATTATGGAGTTATAATCCACGAAGGCCGCTTTACATACCATACCTATGGGTTAAAACGATTGATCGATCTCGGTGAGTGGTGGGAAGGCAAGACAGGGCTGCCTTTGCCACTTGGGGCCATAGCAATTAAGCGAGACCTGGGTGAAGCAATTGCCAGAAACATGGACTCTCTGATAAATGAGAGCCTGGAATTTGCACGGGAAAACCCTGAAGCCGTCAAACCCTATATAAAAAGACATGCCCAGGAAATGGATGACAACGTGATTAACCAGCACATCGAACTTTACGTGAACGAATTCAGTGTATCGCTGGGTGAAGAAGGGGAGAAAGCTATTACGGAACTACTCAAGAGGGGCTCGGGATTAGGAGTTTTGCCATCCCTAGGACCTCCCATCATGGCTTACTGAACACCCCGCCTCTCCGACCCTCTGAGGACTTGTCCCTTTACAGAAAGAGCGATTTTGTGCTATTTGCGTGAATATCCATTCTTGATCACTAGGTAAGGCTGTTACTTATGGATATATCGTTTATTTTGCAGAAGGCCATATCCCTTTACGAAACTAAAGAGGCTGTAGTATCAGGGCCGGTGCGTCTCACTTATGGAGAGTTTGCCGCCCGGATTTACAGGCTTTCAAATGTCCTGAAAAAAAGCGGAATCTCAAAAGGAGACAGGGTCGCAATTCTGCATAACAACAGCCATGAATTCCTGGAATCCTACTTCGCAGCAGCACAAATTGGTGCTATTTTAAATCCCCTTAATTTCAGGCTTTCCCCTGCAGAACTTTCCTTTATTCTCGCAGACTCGGAAGCATCGATCCTTATCTCTGCTCCGCAATTCATGCCGTTGATTGAGGCCCTAGAAAGGGAAAAGGCCCCCCTTAAGACTGTCTTCATTACCGGCCACGCCCAGGAAAATGTGAACCTCCGACGCTTTGAGGCCGTTTCCTATGAAGACGCTTTAGCAGCGGAACGCGAGGAACCCCCTCCTACCTCCTCCATCACCGATAGTGATATCGCCCACCTTTATTACACAAGCGGCACCACCGGAAGGCCCAAGGGCGTGATGCTTACTCATAAGAACGTGTGTACACATGCTCTTGGAGCAATAGCAGAGCTAGGAATTCGGGATACCGATGTCTGGATACATGTTGCTCCCCTGTTCCATCTGGCTGACGCATGGGCTACCTTTGCCATTACATGGGTTGGGGGCCGGCATGTCACAGTCCCTGAGTTCAAACCAGAGCTTGTACTGGAGACAATGGAGAAGGAAAAAGTCACCATCACAAACATGATCCCCACCATGCTTAATATGCTTGTGAACACCCCAGGGGTTAAAAATTATGACTTTTCCTCGCTCAGGGTCATGCTCAGCGGTGGTGCACCTATTGCGCCTGATGTTGTCAAGCGTATAATGGAGACCTTCAAGTGTGACTATATTCAAACCTATGGGATGACAGAAACAAGTCCCTATTTGACCCTAT
>JALVSJ010000528.1 GCA_027024445.1 Desulfobacterales bacterium | reverse complement strand
CTCACCTGCTTCATGCCCCCCTCTGAAGGGAGCGCAAGGATCGACGGCCTGGAGACGAGGACGCAGAGCCTCCAGGTGAGAGAAAGAATCGGATTCCTGCCCGAAAGCGTACCCCTTTATCATGATCTCAGGGTGCATGTGTTCTTGCGCTTTGCCGGCGAGGCAAAAGGCCTCAAAGGCCACAAGCTCCGGGAAGAGGTAAACAGGGTCACAGCAGAGTGTGGTCTGGCAGAGCACCGTAACAGGCTAATCAAACATCTTTCAAAGGGCCTGAGGCAGCGAGTCGGCCTGGCCCAGGCACTGCTGGGAGACCCCCCCATCCTTATCCTGGATGAGCCAACAACAGGCCTTGATCCCGCCCAGATCGTGGAGATAAGGCAGCTCATCAAGAGCCATGGTGGTCAGAGGACAGTCCTGCTCAGTACCCATATCCTTCCGGAGGTAAGCCAGCTATGTGAGCGGGTCATTATCCTGAACAAGGGGCGCGTGGTGGCCGAAGATACCCCTGAGTCTCTCACTGCAAGGATTCAGCACGGTGTGAGGACATTGATCAGGGTGCGTGCGCCAGAAGATGAACTGAAGGATAAGCTCCTTTCCTTGGAGCGAATAACCTCTGTTAAGCCTTATGGGGGCAGCGGGCAGTTCATGGTTGAGAGTGTGGGGGATGTGTCCATCAGGCCGCTCATTGCAAAGACCATTGTGGAGTCAGGCTGGGACCTCATGGAGATGAGCGCAAGAGACTTGAGCCTTGAAGAGGTGTTCATGCACCTTGTCACAGAGGAGGAAAGTGACCGGTCAGAGGGGGCGGGACAATGAAGGGAGCTTTGGCAGTCTTCAAGAAAGAGGCTTATTCTATCTTTGCATCTCCTATCTTTTATGCCTCATCATTCATCTTCTTCGTGGTGGCAGGTTATTTCTTTTACAGTGATACCCTTTATTTCAGCATATTGAGCTTTCAGGCCACAAACGATCCTTTTCTTTCAGAGAAACTAAATCTCACTTCAATGGTGGTGACCCCTTTCTTTGGTGACCTGTCCACCATTCTGCTGTTAATGCTCCCCCTCATAACAATGAGGCTTTATTCAGAAGAAAGGAAAAGCGGGACCATCGAGCTGCTCTTTACGTATCCGTTGTCGGATGTGGGGACCCTGCTGGGAAAGTATCTGGCCACTTTGGTAGTGCTGCTCATTATGCTGATAGGCACCCTGCCATACATGGTCATCCTGGAAGTGTTTGCATCGCTGGATTGGGGTGTGGTGGCATCAGGTTACATCGGGGTGTTCCTCCTGGGGGCAGGGTTCATTTCCCTCGGCATCTTCACCTCATCTCTTACGGAAAATCAAATCGTTGCAGCAGTGTTGAGCTTTGGAGCCCTTCTCATCTTCTGGGCATTGGTGTGGGCGAAGAGTTACCTGGGGCCTGTTGCAGGGCATGCCGTGGAGCTGATCTCTATCGTAACCCATCTTGAGCCCTTCACGAGGGGATTGGTGAACACGAAGCATATCGTCTATTACGGGGTGTTTGTTTTTTTCTGGCTTTTTATGACTATCAGGTTCCTGAAAATGAGATACTGGCGAGGCTGAGTTGAAAGGATCAATTCATTCTGCAATCAAGTCCCTGCTCATGCTGGTTATCTGCGCCTTGGTTGTGCTCCTTGCAGATATGCACTATGTGAGGTGGGACCTGACTTCATACGGGGAATATACCCTTTCTGATAAGACCATCCAGGTCCTCAAGCATGTAAGCAAACCCGTCAAGATCACAGCTTTTGTAAGAAAGGGATTCCAGGAGGAAGAAGACGCCAGGAAGCTGCTTTCTTCATACCATTACCGGTGCCGCAAGATCAGCTACCGGTTAATCGATCCCGAGAGGGACCCTGCCTCAGCAAAGGCCTATGAGGTGAGGGATGTAAATACTTTCATCCTGCAGGGATACGGACGCACGCAGAGGGTGAACATAGCAGATGAGGAGCATATTACAAACGCCCTGGTAAGATTAATGCAGGGCAAGGTAAGGAAGATTTACTGGCTCACGGGCCACGGGGAGAGGGATTTCCGCGGAAGCAGACCAGGGGATCTGTCCTTTTTCGCCGAGACACTTGAGAAGCAGGACTATAGTTTCTCCCCCCTGAACCTCATGGAGCACGATATCCCTTCAGATGCCGCTGTTGTAGTAATAGCGGGGCCCCAACGTGATCTATTTCCAGAAGAAGTAAAGAGCCTGCAGAAATATGTGTGCTCTGGAGGCAGGGTTCTTATCTTCCTGGAGCCTTACCATGACGCAGGACTGAAAGATTCCTTGAAAAAACTGGGAATTGGTATCTACCCCGACATCGTGGTTGACAAGCTGAGCCGCGTTATGGGTGGCGATTACCTGCTGCCCATGGTGGCAGATTACGGCGAACATGAGATCACAAGGGGTTTCAAACTTACCTCCCTCTTCTATACGGCCCGTACCGTGGAGCCGCTCAAGGGTGAAGATAGCAGAATAAAGGTCACCCCCCTCTGTTTCACCTCGCGACACGCCTGGGCCGAAATGGACAAGGACTCCATAATTAAGGGAAAGGTGAGTTTTGGAGATGGAGACAAGAAAGGACCACTGTGCCTTGCTGCTATTTCAGAGCTTAGCCCTCCGCTTAAAAAGAAGGAGAACAAGAACGGGCTCGTGATCACGGGGAAGGGCCGCGTTGCGGTGTTTGGCGACGTGGACTGCGCAAGCAACCGATACTTTCAGTTGTCAGGAAACGCCGATTTCATGACAAATACGCTACATTATCTCGCAGCCCGGGGCTCACTCATTACCATCCCTGAAAAGCATAGGCCCGTAGAGGCCCTGATGCTT
>JALVSJ010000527.1:1490-2848 GCA_027024445.1 Desulfobacterales bacterium | reverse complement strand
AAAGGCAGGGAGGGACCGAGCAGGCATGCCAGGAAATCTTGCAGTGGCTCGCTTGATTCCTACTTTTCTCCGAGGAGTGCCTCAGATAAGATTTCTTTCACCTTGTGGGGATTGGCCTTGCCCTGGGTCTTCCTCATGACCTGGCCTATCAGGAAGTTGAGGGGCTGGGTCTGCCCTTCTTTGATCTTCTTCACTGCATCAGGGTTTTCATCAATTACCTCTTCAACCAGTCTTACCAAGGCCTCATCTTGTTCGATAGGCCTTAAGTCTTTCTCATCAATGATGACAGACGGGGGCTTGCCTGTTTCAAACATTTCATCAAGCACTATCCGGCCTATTGTTTCTGTGAGGTCTCCAGCAGAAATCATTGCCACCAGGGTGCCGAAGTCCTCGGGCGAAATGGGGCATGATCTGATATCCAATGACTTCTCATTGAGTAACCTAAATAGGTCCTTGCATATCCAGGCAGCAAGTTTCTTAGCGTCCTTGCAGTATTTGAAGCTCTGTTCAAAGAAGTCTGAGACTTCCTTTTGCTTTGTGAGAAGGAGGGCGTCAGTCTGGGTAATGCCATAGTCTTTAATGAGTCTGGCAGCTTTGAACTGGGGCAACTCTGGCATCTCGGAGCGGAGCTGATCAACAAACTGCTCTGTTATCTCTAGCTCTACCAGGTCAGGCTCAGGGAAGTACCTATAGTCAGGTGCATCTTCCTTACTCCGCATGGGCAAGGTTATGCCCTTTTCCTCGTCATAGAGCCTGGTTTCCTGGACGAGTTCTCCTCCTGATTCAATGACCTCTGCTTGCCTCTTGATCTCATAGCCCAGGGCATCCATTACAGCTCGAAAAGAGGCCATGTTTTTTATTTCTGACCTTTCCAGGAACCCGCCATGACCCTTGGGTCTTATGGAGACATTAACATCGCAACGGAACTGGCCTTCCTCGATTATACACTGGCTCGCTCCGATGTACTGAAGTGTCTGGCGTATGCCTTCCAGATATTTTTTCGCCTCCGTTACAGACCTTATGGGATTTCGTGTATGGTCGGCCACTATCTCGATAAGAGGAACGCCGGCCCGATTATAGTCCACGAGACTGTACTCTGATTCATCAAAGGATCTTGCAGAGTGGACCAGCTTTCCTGCGTCTTCTTCCAGATGAATCCTCTTAATACCCACAGGGTATGGCTGGCCGTCATCTCCCTCAATCTCAAAATATCCATCCTCACACAGAGGAAGCTCATACTGGGATATCTGGTATCCTTTTGGAAGGTCGGGGTAAAAGTAGTTCTTTCTGGCAAAGCGGGCATGGGTGTTTATGGTGCAGTTAAAGGCCAGGCCTGCTTTGATGCAATATTCAACAGC
>JALVSJ010000527.1:0-1480 GCA_027024445.1 Desulfobacterales bacterium | reverse complement strand
ACACAGGACAAATATGTGTGTTGGGTGGTGCCCCCGGCTTAGTAAAGCAGCCGCAAAAGAGCTTGCTCTTGGTGTCAAGCTCTGCATGTATCTCAAAGCATATGATTACGTCGTAGTCCATGGTGATTTACTCAACTAATAGCCCAGATCAGGTATTTTGCAAAGCGCTTCACCACAACTTTGTCTGGGGTGCCGGCTCAGGAGTCAGGAGCTCTGCTCATACGCATATCCTACCCGCAAGATCATTTCTTCATCAAATGGCCTTCCTATTATTTGCATGCCAACAGGCAACGAATCCACCGTGGCGCAAGGAATGCTTATGCCCGGGAGGCCTGCGAGGTTGAGAGATACGGTATATATGTCCACAAGGTACATTTGCAAAGGATCGCCGATCTTCTCGCCTAGCTTAAACGGTAAGCACGGAGATACCGGCGTAATAATGCAGTCCACATCCTCCAGCGCCCTATCAAAGTCCTGCTTTATCAAGGTCCGCACCTTGAGAGCCTTTAGGTAATAGGCCTCGTAGTAACCTGCTGAGAGTACATATGTACCCAACATGATGCGTCGCTTAACCTCTCTGCCGAAGCCCTGGAAGCGGGTTTCCTCATACATGCGTATCATGTCAGGCACATCTCCATCTGCCCTGTAACCATATTTGACTCCATCATATCGGGCAAGATTGCTGCTGGCCTCTGCTGTGGCTATCAAGTAATATGTGGCGACCGCATACGGAGTGTGAGGAAGGGATATTTCAACGATCTCTGCACCTTCCTTTTCGAGTGAGCTTACAGCCTCCATGATGCTGTCTTTCACCGGCTGATCGAGCCCTTCAATAAAGTATTCTCTGGGCAGCCCCACCTTTATTCCCTTGATACCTTTTTTCAGGGCTGTAAGATAATTAGGCACTGGTTTTGGCGCAGAGGTACTTTCCTTGGGATCATGTCCTGATATGGCTTCAAGGAGCAATGCGCAGTCCCGCACATCTCTGGCAAATGGCCCGGCCTGGTCAAGGGAGGAGGCATAGGCAATAAGCCCATAGCGCGATACCCGCCCATATGTGGGTTTCATGCCCACTACTCCACAGAAAGAAGCAGGCTGGCGAATTGACCCGCCGGTGTCGGTCCCCACGGCTAGTACTGCCTCCCTGGCTGCCACGGCAGCGGCCGACCCTCCACTGGAGCCTCCGGGAACCCGTTCCGGATCAACAGGGTTGCGCGTCGGGCCAAAGGCACTGTTTTCAGTGGAAGAGCCCATGGCGAACTCATCCATGTTCGTTTTACCTACAATGACTGCCCCCTCCTGAATAAGCTTCTGAACTACGGTGGCATCATAAGGGGGCCTGTAGCCCGAAAGAATCCTGGAGGCACAGGTGGTTGGGATCTCTTTGGTGCAGAGCACGTCCTTTATTGCAACAGGAATCCCGTTGAGCTTGCCGACATCGCCTCCCTGTTTCAGCCTCTCGTCTGCCTCTCGAGCCATC
>JALVSJ010000526.1 GCA_027024445.1 Desulfobacterales bacterium | reverse complement strand
CCCTTTCCAGTCTGCACAACAATCCCCTCTTCGCTTACTGAGACTATGATTCCCGGCTCCGCCCCAGAGTCCCCCTCCTCTATTGAAACAAGAGAAAAGAGTTTGACCATCTTCCCTTTTATCTCTGTCTGGGCACCCGGCCATGGGTCAAACGCCCGAATCACGGAGGCAACTTCACGGGCAGATTTATGCCATTGGATTTTCGTCATGGATTTGTCTATCTTGGGGGCATAAGTTGCTAGGGAGGATTCCTGTTCTCTGAGATCATAATCTCCCTTTATAATTCTCTCTATGGTTTCTACCAAAAAAGGACCTGCCAGCTCCGAGAGCCTGTCATGTAAACTTCCACCAGTCTCATACTCCCCTATCTCCACCTCTACCTGTCTTATTATGGGGCCTGTGTCCATGCCTTCGTCCATCTTCATGGCTGTGAGACCTGTCTTTTGCTCCCCGTTCAGGATGGCCCACTGTATGGGTGCAGCTCCCCGGTACCTGGGCAGCAAAGATGCGTGAATATTCAATACGCCCCAGGTAGGTATATCAAGGAGTGCCTTTTTCAGGATCTGCCCGAATGCAACCACTACGATGAGGTCCGGGGCCCTGTCACTGACGGCAGCGAAAAACTCGGGGGCCGAGGCCCTCTCTGGCTGGACCACATCTATCCCATATTCCTGGGCGACTTTTTTTACTGGAGGTGGCGAAAGCTTTCTGCCTCTTCCCTTTGGCCGGTCTGGCTGTGTTACCACTGCAAGGACGGTTACTGGTCCCTCGGCCAGGGCACGCAGCGAAGGTATGGCAAACTCAGGTGTGCCCATGAAAATGACCCTGGGGTTGGAAGGCAAGGAGGGTATTAAGCCATTACTCACTGACAAGGCGCGTCACTCTTTATTGAGGATCTTCTTCAACTTTTTCTTATACATGGCCCTTTTCAGGCTGCTGATGTGGTCAATGAAAAGGATCCCGTTCAAATGATCAATTTCATGCTGGAGACATATGGCCAGCAGTCCCTCGGCCTCGATCTCCAGGGGCTTTTCGTCAATGCCAATACCTCTCACCAGAACCTTTGCGCTCCTTTTCACCTCAGCAGAATAATCAATTACACTGAGACATGCTTCCTCTGATTTTGTGGTGCCCTCTCGCTCCACAATTTCAGGATTGATCAGCACGCAGGGCTTTTTCATCTCCTTTTCATCAGGCTTCAAATCAAATACAATGACCCTGTCCAGGGAACCCACCTGATTAGCAGCAAGCCCGATGCCCGGCGCCGAGTACATGGTGAAAAGCATGTTATCGGTGAGCTTCTTGAGGTCACCATTTATATTGGTAATTATCTTTGCCTTCTGTCTCAGCACGGGTGCTGGGTAGGTAAATATCTTTAGTTTTTCTCCGTTAACGTTCATAATTTGCTTACAGTGCGCTCCTAATTTATCTCGCTCTATCCTGGCGTCATGCCAACTTACGGTTGCGTTAGTCCGCATTTCTTACTGCCATACTAACCATTTACTGGCAACAAATCAAGGTAGGCCGTCTTAAATTACCCTTGACATTTTCCATACTCGACCCTAATGAGAAATGGTTATATAACATACCTGTCAAAGATCGGTCTGTTAACGGTAAGCAGGGGAACGCCTGTCTGCCCTGCGGCGCCAGGCAGGGGATGTTGCCTGAGCGGCGTCATCAGGCACTCAGTTCCTAGTTGGAGCCTTGGCCCTTCCATGTCATTTCGACCGAAGGGAGAAATCTCAAGATTTCTCGTCGCAAGGGCTCCTCCCCGCCTGAACGCAACGGCGGGCAGGGAAATGACAATCCTGTGCTTGTATGAGTGAGTTCCTGATCCGCAGTGCTTGCCCGCCAGAATTATGGCGGGAGATGAGCTATGGATGGCGAAGCGAACGTAGCGCCTGCCTGGCGTCAGACAGGAGGGGAATATGCCGTTGCCCTGCCAAAGCGATGGCAAACTGAAAACCTAGTTTGCTAAATTATGATACTTAGCCCGTAACATATTAATATTACTGGGCTCAATCTTTAGTTGCAAGTCAACCTTGGAAACCTGTGGTTATGAAGAGGATCGTAGAGTTCCTGTTTGAGATGGGAATGCTCAAGAAGACGCCCAGGACCGGGTACCAATTCCTGGGCTCGGGCAAGGAGTCTGTCGCTGCCCACTCCTTTCGCACAGCCATAATTGGCTACGTCCTTGCCTCAGCAGACCCCCAGCTCGATGCTCGAAAAGTCGTCCTTATGTGCCTTTTCCACGACCTTCCCGAGGCCAGAACAGGGGATCACAATTACGTGAACAAGAAGTACGTACAGATCGATGAGGAAAGGGCCCTTGAAGACCAGGTGGACTCCCTTCCATTTGCTCAAGAGATCCTGGAATTAAGCCGAGAATTCAATCAAGCGTCAACACCCGAGGCAAAGGCAGCCAGAGACGCAGACCAGCTAGATCTCATCCTGGAGTTAAAAGAGCACCTGGATATTGGCAATGCCTATGCAAACGATTGGCTCACATTCGCCGTAAAGCGGCTCCAGACACGCCAGGCCCGGGACATGGCCGAGCAGATCCTCGCTACGGACTGGACCTCCTGGTGGTTCGATAAGAAAACAGATTGGTGGATCAATGGACCAGAGGGCAACAACAGCAAGTGAGGTTCAGACTTACTCCCGCAAGCGGGGCATCCTGCGCGTTTGTGTGGTTACCTCTTTTGTGTTCCATGTGATCGCTCTGATCGTAGTCAACCGCGCCTTTCCGATTAAGTGGGCAATGAAGCCCTTGAGAATATATCATGTAGAGTTGATCAGGCCCCCCGTTAAAGATCTTGATATGGAAAAAGATCGCGTGGGCACAGCAAGCCTAAAGGAGCCAAGCGTTAAGCCTGCCCCTCAAGGGGAAGACACCATCTCATTGGATACCACCGACAAACGCTATGTCTCTTACGCAAAGGTGATAAAACAGGCCCTCATGGCCCAGTGGCAATACCCACCAGAGGCCAAAGACAACCTGATAGAGGGCACTACCTTCTTGATGTTTACCCTGTCCCGGGACGGCACCCTTTTGGACCTCAAGGTCATGAATTCTTCGGGCTACCCCGTGCTGGACAATGAGGCGGTAAGAACGGTAAAAGCTGCAGCGCCCTTTCCTGCCTTTCCCGGCTCGGTGACGGTTGCCCGGCTCCATATCAAGGCCAATTTTGACTACAGACTCACTGGGCCAGGCCAGGCCAAGAAATAGCAATGGAGGCTCAGGAGCACTATGCCAAATTTGCTTTCCCCTTTAAAAAAAGAGGCTCACAGGACCCACGATAGGTTTGCTTCCCTCTTTGAAAAAGGGGAATCAGAGCATCCAAAGTAGGTTTACCTCCTCTTTGGAAAAAGGAGGATAAGAGCACCCAAGGTAAGTTTGCTCCCCCCTTTGGAAAAGGGGGATAAGAGGGGGATTTCAAGGATACAGAATGGGATTTTTTCAAGGAATTGCATATAACTTCAAGGGCCTGATCTTCTCCCTTAAGAACCCGAAGCTCTTGTTGTTGGGGACCCTCCGCTTTGTCGCGGTCCTGGTGCTCACCATTATCTCTGCCACCCTCATCCTTGCCTACCATCAACAGATACTCAACCTCATATGGGCAAGACCTGAGAGCGCCTGGATCATATGGCTATGGCACGTGGTCTCCTGGCTTCTTTCATTCCTCCTGGTCGGGGCGTCGGCTGTGCTGTCATACCTGTTGGCACAGATACTTTTCAGTGTCTTGATAATGGACATAATGTCCCGCATTACTGAGAAGAAAATCAAGGGCCACGTGGATGAACCGAAAGTCTCCCTGATAAGATTATTTGGTTATCTGGTGCGCCAGGAGATCCCCAGGACGACGATCCCGGTTCTTATATCCCTTGTCCTTATGATCGTGGGCTGGGTAATCCCCCTTGGCCCCATACTCGTGGTCCTGTCTTCCTTGGTGGCGGTTATATTTCTTTCGTGGGACAACACCGATCTGGTCCCCGCACGACGTATGCTCCCCTTTGGGCAAAGATTCAAGCTCTTGCTAAAAGCCCTCCCCTTCCACCTGGGCTTTGGTCTTCCCTTTTTAATCCCCGGGCTAAATATTGTACTGCTTTCCTTTGCCCCGGTGGGCGCCACCCTTTATCACATTGACAGGGAAGCCCCCGACCCGACTCCATGCAACCAAAGGAAGGAACCTCGTCCCGATAGTCAAGCAATATTTCTTCATCGATCTTTTTTTCTCGCTTTGAAAGAAACTGCCTCAGACGGATGATGGACGGCTTGCGGCCCTGAGGAATCAACATGGGGCTACAACCAACCACCATTTAAATATATACTCTACGCGTGAAATCCGTGTAACTGCTCGTCCTCTCATAGATACGGCTAGCCATGAAGTAACATACCATAACTATAGAGTCTTAGCTTCATTTACAAAATCACAATTCTCCGGACTTTTACCACCTGTAAAAAACAGTGTAAGTGACCTTGGCAGCACCATCAGGCCTTATTGATACCACATACTCAATGGTGTTAGCGTCGACTTTCTTATGCTTGGCAGTCTCGTTTAACATCTCCCACTCGCCCCATGCCATGAGGTGTTCGATGATATGCACCGCAACGGGTTCCTTCTTGTGGCTTCTAACCTCTATCTCCCATGTTTCCTGCCTTGACCTGTCACCCAGGATCCTTTGACTGACCTTTCTCCTCTCCCCCACGATATCAAAGGCGTTGCCAGCAGTGAGGATTATATCTTCATACTTTGGGGTGTGGCCTATGCGATCCTCCCCTATAAACTGTTTGGACCCATCAATGTCCTCTTTGTAAAGCCTCACCTTTCCTGCAGGAAGCGGCATCCCCAGGCCCGCTTTCTTGCTATTCTTGAATCTCACCTGAACCTGTACTTTTCCCTTTTGCCTGTCTCCCCTGAAGTAAGCATAGCTCCTGCCGCTGTCCAGAACAAATCTCTTCTCAATTTTCACCCCCTTGGACGTGACAAATTGGATTTGCTTGGTTTGGTTATTTCTTATGTCCACGGGCCTCGCTACATCATAAAGATGATACTCGAATAATGGGCGTTCTTCTACTTTAGGCCGAGGGGCAGCCCTTGCCACCTTTTCATACAGGACTCTGGGGGCCCGCTCTCTCCTGGCCTTATGAAGCTCTCCCGCCACTAGCTTCATGTGTGCTTGCTTGAATGTCTTGCCGCACCTGTTATTCACTGTTACCCATCCATCGAGATCAGCCTTTGTATCATCCGCTGACACCGAAAGTACATAGTCGCCGTGCCAACTGATACCAGAGGTGATATAAGCTACCTCTATTTCTTGTTTGCCCGATTTCCTGGCCTGTAGGAGCCACATCAGAGTAGGTCTGGTTATGAGTCCATCGGGCAGAGATGGAAACCGTATCTCTCTGACCTGCTCGCGTGAGACAATGGTTGTGGAGCCGTTCTCTGCCTGGATGATGAGACCGCCTTCGGTACCAAGAAGGGTGCCCCGGTACCGGGTCCCATCCTTTGTGACCACCCGAATCTCTTGATCCAGATACTTCTGGAGCAATTTTCCGGTGCTCACGAGATCGTATTCAAAATTTTGCTCCAGCACCATCGTGCCTTTAGGATCTGTGAGTGAGGTGAAAGAAACACTTGTGGGATCAATGCTTGCGGCAACGTCAGTAAAACGAATCTCGTTGGTTCCTTTTTTCAACTTGAGGGTCCGCTGCTCGCTTACCAGCCCCCTGTTGTCATTGTAGACGGTCACATTCACCATGGTAGCCAGAGAAAAACTTGTACATAATGCCAATAGAGCCACAGCTAGAACTATAATAAATAGCCGTTTCATTGTGTCTTCCTCCTGAGGTTGAGATCTCTCGCCTCGCGCACACGAGACTCGAAATGACATTAAATAGCTATCAGCGGTCAGCACTCAGCTTGTCCCTTCGGGACAGGAGTCAGGAGTTAGGAGTCAGAAAAAAGCGTTCAGCTATCAGCCCACACTTCGAAATTCATCATTCGACATTCGATATTCATTGTTTTTCTTCTTCCCAGCTTCCTGGCTATCTAGCCCGCCACACTTCACCGGCGGGTAAACCTCCCAGCTCTCCAGCCTCCTAGCTTTTTACCCGCCACCTTCTTGGCAGGCCTAGCTTCCCAGCTCCTTCATCAGCTCCTTGGGCGTCACGCCTTTCTCAATACACGCCTCCCACATCTTATTGCCCATCTCGTAAAACTGCTTTTTGTCTTCTACAATCGGTTGGGTAATTTTCGCTAAGGTATCTGCAGATACCTTTCCTTTCTCTACTATTTCCCTTCCGCCATCCTCTGTAGCCCGGAAAATCTCTTCTGCCTTCTCTTTGAAGAAGGGCAAATCCAGAACCTCTGCAAGCGGTCTATAAATCTCGGCCACCACAAGCCCATATTGCCCATAAACAAAATTGACCCAGGCTGATAGTTGATTAAATACATCGGGCTCCGGGAAGCCTGCCACTGATAGGAAACACAGCTTGGGGTGTTTGTGGCGAAGGGGATGATAAGTCTTTCCCTCATGTTCCTTGAAAAATGGCTCAACAACCGGCAGGGTTCGTTCTATAAAGGCCTTCATGGTCGCATTCATGGTGTAATGATAAAGAGGAGTGGCGTAAACCACTGTGTCTGCTTCCAGCCACTTGGGATATAGTTCTTCTGACATGTCATCCTTATGCACGCATTTGCCAGGGGTCTTTGTCCAGCAGGTGAAGCAACCGATGCAATTGTTGATCTTTTTCTTCCTGAGGTTGACCACCTCCACCTCTGCCCCTGCCTCCCGCATGCCTTTTACAAGATGGTTTAACATAAGTTCCGTTTTACTTTGTCCACCAGTGCGGGGGCTACTGTTGAGCGCAAGTATTTTCATAATTTACTCCTTCTTGTTTTTCTTTCCCTTCCCTGCCGAATAAGCTCAACGATTTCTTTGGTGGACACATTCGTCTCGATTGAAGGTACGTCAAGCGGAGAAGAGGGCATTTTAATCGGCACAACGGCAAATGTGCGGCCATCCTTCCTCCGGATCAAAACCTTGCCTGTACTTTCGGCCTGATCCAGAACCGTGGCAAGTTTCTGCCTTGCTTCTGAATATGTATAGACTTCCACCTCAAACCTCCAATACTTTTATCTTCATTTGCCGTGCGGCATACGTGAGTTTTTGGTCTAGCGTAAGCAAAGGAGCCCTATACTTTTGAGCGCCTTCTATAAAATAAGCATCATAGGCATAAATGTTAGCCTCTTTAGAAATTTCCAGAGATCTCCCGAGATCAGGTGAGAAGTACTTTATAGGTATTCCTCTGAAGATCTCCACCGCTTTCTTTGCTTCCCCAAGTTTCAATCTCTTTCTCTTAAACATCGCGGAAAATGCATTCCCCACTTCCCAGGGGATCGATTCTGGTCCAATAAGGGACACACCCTCTGTAACTTGTATAATCCTCTTTCTTTCTGGCTCACCTAATATCACAGCTATAAGGGCAGAGGTATCAATAACAACTTCCATTTCATCACTCCTTGGGGCATACATAGACAATTGTACAATATTGATTATTCATGTCAAGGCAAACGTGTCCAAAATCGGTTCTTGAGAATAGGCAGGGGAACGCCTGTCTGCCCTGCCTGGCGTCAGACAGGAAGGGAATATGCCGTTTTCCTGCCAAGATAAACTCAACTAGGAAACCTAAATTTATAAACCATGATTCTGAGCCCATAACCTGTTGAGATTATTAAGGTGACTTCTTGAACCTACGTAGATTTTGGACACCTATGATGTCAAGAATTATCTAGTTGAAACAGAAATGATACTAGAGGCCAATTCAGGAGGCTTTATGGACGAACTAGGAATAGATTATTTACAGCCAAAGGTGAGCAAGTAACCCGTTAATCGTCACTAGCTTTCCTTTAACAGTCGAAGATTTACATCTACTACAGTAAACTCGTTATTTTCTGACTTGAGGTAGATTTCCACCTCGCATGGGCTACCATTATGCAGGCCCAACAATAGGAATTGGTGGATTCTGCCCTGGGGGCCATTGTCCACATTATAACTCTTGATACTCTTGATACTCGTCTTTTTTAGAGATCTGAGGATAGCCCTGATCAGATCATCACCGACCTGTTGCCTGACCTTTTTATCTACCAGGGCAAGGGCGCCTTCAACACCCTGGTTTTGAAGGACCGGAAAGAATTTTTCCTTTAAAAACCTTTTGGGTTCTTGTGCTACCTGTTCAATGCGACTCTTGGAGTTTGGAAGATCAACATGCAAATATTGGATCTGGAATCCGTCACTCTTAACCTTTAGAATACTTGTTAATACCAGATCCTCTTTTTCATAACTTAAGAGACCCTTGACCTGGCAAAATTCCTTGTTGGGGTTAACATCGAACCCGATTATACTCAATCCTCTGGGCTCGCCCAGTCCATTAAGGTATTTGTGCAAGAATAAGGCAATATCTTTCTCTGATAGCTTGGATTTTACAGCAGGTGTCATGCGCTGGTATATATCCCTTGCATCCTCGTTCACCACAAAGGCGGCAACCTCCTGGAAGTATTCAATGGCCTTTGCCATTTGCCGTTCTCCTTGTCCAGCCTGTGCGAACATTGGCATCAACACAATGCATATTAGGAAAATTATTGCTCTGTTAAATTG
>JALVSJ010000525.1 GCA_027024445.1 Desulfobacterales bacterium | reverse complement strand
ACCCTACCCCTATGACCACAGCAAACACCACACTGGCCTTTCGAATAAAGGGCATGTACTTGGGGTGATTGAGCCCCAGAGTCTGGAACGCACTCCACAGCCCGTGGCGTACGTGAAAGGCTGCCACTACCATTGAAAACACATAAAAGACCACATACCAGGGGTGTGCAAATGTGTGGGCTACTATCTGATAAATGTTCTGATGGGAGCGATCTGCAAAATGGAAGTTGATCAGATGGATAATCACAAAGACCAAAAGATAGAGTCCTGTGTAGGGCATGGTGACAGAACTCCAGGTCCTCCCGCCGGCCCATTTGCTCACCACGTACCCAGTGGGCCGCGCCCGCCTGTTTTCAAAAAACAGGACAGTGGCAAAACCTATGTGAAGAAGAGCAAAAATGATCAGGCCCCATTCGGCAATATTGATTATGAGCCCCAGGCTGTGCAGATGCCGCGAGTAGGCCACCAGTCTATCGCCTCCCCTGTAAACCATGAGGTTCCCGATCAGGTGAGTGAACAGGAACAGGCAAAAAATCAGGCCGGTAGCGGCCATCACCAACTTCTTACCTATTGACCCTGTAAAGGTGCAGAAAAACCAGTTCATGCCACCCCCCCACTTTCATACAACAAAATTATTTTTCTGATCCCATATTATTTTGATTTCCTTGGACCCGCAAAGACGCTTTCTATACCTTTACACTACCCCTGTCAACATGCCCTGTCAATCTACCTTTACCAGACTGGACAACGCTCTTTGGTCTCGTCATTCTATCGTCCAAACCACCGGCAGCCAGGCATTCCAATGTTCCAGTATCGCATTGTCCGGGCTCCTCACGCCGCCCTTTCCACCTTTTTCATGTATACCTGAAGGGCCATGATGGCTGCGGGGGTAACGCCCGAAATACGGGATGCCTGACCCAGAGAAACTGGCCTAATCCTGTCCAGCTTCTGCCTCACCTCTGTAGAGAGACCATGTACTTTGTAATAATCTATGTTCGGAGGAATACGCACTGATTCCATGTGCCGCATCTTTTCCACGTGCCTTTGCTGCCGCTTGATGTAACCCTCGTACTTGATCCGGGTCTCAACCTCCTCAGCCACTTGCTCATCCACCTCCGGCAGCTCCGGGGCGAACATGCGCAGGTGCTCGTAAAAGATTTCATTTCTTCTCAACAGTTGCTCAAGGGTTGTCACGTTTTTCACGGGCGCAGAACCCAGAGAAGCAAGCCTGTCCTGCACGCTTGCATCTGGCCTGATCCTGGTCTGCCTCAGCGTCTCTATGATTTTCTCTACGGTATCCCTTTTTTCGCAAAACCGTTTGTATTCCTCCTCACTGACCAGTCCAAGGCTATGGCCAAGCTCCCTTAGTCTGAAGTCTGCATTGTCCTCCCGCAGCAGCAGGCGGTACTCTGCCCTGGAGGTAAACATACGGTAGGGTTCTCTTGTGCCCTTGGTCACGAGGTCGTCTATGAGAACACCAATATATGCCTGGTCCCGGCCAAGTATAATAGGTTCTTCTCCTCTTATCTTCATTACAGCATTAATTCCCGCAATGAGGCCCTGGGCTGCAGCCTCTTCGTAGCCTGAGGTGCCGTTTATTTGCCCTGCGTGAAAGAGCCCTTTCACTCGTTTGGTCTCCAGCGAGGGCTTGAGCTCCACAGGATCAACATAGTCATACTCTATTGCATAACCTGGTCGCTGTAACTCTGCGCGTTCAAGACCGGGGATGGAACGAATCATCTTCACCTGAATATCTATGGGGAGGCTCGTGGCAAGGCCATTCGGGTATATCTCCACGGTGTCCAATCCCTCGGGCTCCAGGAAAATCTGGTGTCTCGGTTTCTCCGCAAACCTGACCACCTTATCTTCTATTGAAGGACAGTACCTGGCCCCAGTGCCCTTGATGACACCGCTATAAAGTGGCGATCGGTCAAGCCCGCTTCGTATGATCTCATGTGTCTTCTCAGTGGTGTAGGTTATATGACAGGGGACCTGTGGCAGGGGTATCTTGGTAGTTGAGAAGGAAAAGGGCCTTGGCTTTTCATCGCCCGGCTGAACTTCCAGAGAGCTAAAATCAATGGTTCGTCCGTTTAGCCTGGGTGTGGTTCCGGTCTTGAGCCGGCCCACTTCAAAGCCAAGCTCCATCCATTGCTCGGAAAGCCTGTCCGATGGCGGGTCGCCCATACGTCCAGCAGGGAAATGATTCAGGCCGATATGGATCAGGCCTCGCATAAATGTACCTGTTGTTAGGATAACGGCTTTGCCCAGGAATCGCTCATGTATGTGCGTCTCGACACCGTATACCTTACCATCGCGAATAAGCAGCCGGTCCACCATGGCCTGGCGGACGTCCAGGTTTTCCTGCTTCTCAACAACGGATTTCATCCGCTTGCGGTAGAGATCCATATCGTTCTGGGAACGCGAACCCTGCACCGCAAGACCCTTGCGTGTATTGAGGCGGCGAAATTGAATGCCCGTGGCATCGGCAGTCTTGGCCATCTCCCCGCCAAGGGCATCTATTTCCTTGACCAGATGACCCTTTGCAAGGCCCCCGATCGCCGGGTTGCAACTCATGGCTGCGATGTGATCCAGATTAATGGTGAGCAACAAGGTGGGATGTCCCATGCGCGCAGCAGCAAGCGCCGCCTCGCAGCCCGCGTGTCCCGCTCCCACCACAATCACATCATATTGCTTGTCGTAGACAGTACCCATGGTCCTTGCACCTTGCTCCTTGGACCTTATTTTTTAATTTACGGCAACAACAGTTCATCTATGACTATGGTCTCCTCACGGGCCGGACCCACAGAAACAAGCGATATAGGCACCCCGGTAATCTCTTCAATCTCCTTCAAGTACGTCTTCGCCTCGGAAGGCAATTCACTGAGTTTTCTTGCTCCCGAGATATCCTCTTTCCACCCGTCCAGTTCTTTGTAAATAGGCTTGCACCTTGCCATCGCGCTGAGACTGGCAGGCCTCGCCTGAATTCTCTCTCCGTCCAGTTCGTACTCAACACAGATCTTTAACTTATCCAGGCCGGTGAGCACATCCAGCTTGGTAATGGCCAATGCAGTGAGCCCATTGATCCGCGCAGAATCTTTCACTACCACGAGATCAAGCCATCCACATCGCCTACGCCTGCCGGTAGTAGAACCGAATTCAGCCCCCCTTTCCTGTATGTAATCTCCCGTCTCATCTTCCAGCTCCGTTACAAAAGGGCCAGCCCCCACTCTAGTGGTGTATGCCTTCACAACGCCTATGATATGTCGCAGTATATTAGGACCAATTCCAGCGCCTGAACAGATCGTCCCCGCAACAGGATTGGAAGAAGTGACAAACGGATAAGTGCCGTGATCTACATCCAGATGCGTGCCTTGTGCACCCTCAAAGAGTATGCTCTTCCCGCTGCTTGCAGCCTCATAAAGGATAAGAGACACGTCTCCGAGGTATGGAGACAGCTGATTGGCAAATTCCATGTACTTATTCACAATTGCGTTAGCATCAAGAGGTTCTGCCCCTAGGAACTTCTCAAGATAAAAATTTTTCTCTTTCAGATTCGCTCTAATCTTTTCTTCCAGCACGCCGGGCTCCGTAAGGTCAATAGCTCGGATCCCAATCCTCGCGGCCTTGTCTTCATAACACGGCCCTATGCCTCTCCCCGTGGTCCCTATCTTCACCTTTCCCTTTGCAGCCTCCCTCGCCGCATCAATGGCCTTATGATACGGCATGATGAGATGGGCTTTTTCACTCAATACAAGCCGCTGTGGGCCAACATTTACGCCAGCGTCCTTTAACCTCGCTATCTCGCCCAGCAGCACCTCTGGATCCACAACTAGGCCATTTCCTATGAGGCACGTTTTGTCTTCATATAGGATCCCAGACGGGATCAGGTGAAAAATAAACTTCTTCCCCCCAACTACCAGTGTGTGACCAGCATTGTTACCCCCCTGGTAACGCACTACCATGTCAGCGCCAGCGGTCAGAAGGTCTACCACCTTGCCTTTGCCTTCATCCCCCCACTGGGTCCCAACTACCACCATATTTTCCATGCCACACCTCGTTCTTAATTGGTTTTTCCCCTGTGTAACAGTTACCGACTCTTCTGCCTTCCCACCACATCGTAACTCTATAATTTACAAGATTTAAGCAAAGAATGCTCTTCTTTGTATTATATCATACTATCTCTTTTATAATCCCAGATTATGCGCGAAGGCCAGCCGAATCAATCTAAGGCAATCGGTTGTTCCCCCTGTCCGCCGGACAGGCGGGCGGCGGGGAGGACCGCCCTCCCGTAAGGAGTCAGGAGACTGTCGAATAACTCCAAAATAGTCTCTATCAAGTCATTCCCGCGAAGGCGGGAATCCAGTCATTTCAAAAGGTTATAGACTCCCGCTTCCGCGGGAGTGACAGGAAAAAGGGGTTTTTCAACAGTCTCCAGATGCAGTCTGAAAAGGATCTTCCGACGCTGCAGCGAGCGTAGCAAAACGATGTCCCATTGCCTTTCATCAAACAGGTGACGCCACAAGAGTGTTACACGTTGCTCCACAAGACAATTTGAATATTGGCGCATAACCCTGGATTATTAGTTCCTAACTCAGACAACCCTCATCGCACATAAAAAGCCCCGGCGGCCTCTGTCTTCACATTACATCGCCTGCCCGGGGCTTGGTTAAGATCACTCTGGCCGTCGTCTTACATAAGGCCCAGACGGAACTTGAGAGAATTAAGTGTGTTCCTCATCAGCATGGTTATGGTCATCGGTCCCACGCCACCCGGTACAGGAGTTATCCATCCTGCGATCTCTTTGGCAGCATCAAAATCCACGTCGCCCTTGAGGATAGCCACCTTCTTACCTGTCTTCTCACTTATCTTCTCACCCACACGGTTCACACCTACATCTATCACGCATGCACCGGGCTTGATCCATTCGGGCTTGACCAATCCTGGGACACCTGCTGCCACTATAAGGATATCCGCCCTCTTGCAATGGGCAGCAAGGTCCTTTGTGCGCGTATGCACTACGGTTACGGTAGCGTTGGCCCCTGGCCCTTTTTGCATCATCATCACGGCAATGGGCTTGCCCACGATGTTCGACCGGCCTACCACCACGACCTCGGCACCTTCTGTCTCCACTCCTGCCCTTACGATCATCTCCTGTATCCCGGCAGGGGTACAAGGGGGAAACTTAACCTCTGAGCCTCCAATCATCAGCCTGCCAACATTGACAGGATGGAAACCATCCACGTCTTTATCAGGATCAATTGCATTGAGAACCTTTTTTTCATCAATGTGCTTTGGCAGCGGCAACTGTACCAGAATCCCATGAATTGAGTCATCCTTGTTGTACTTGTCAATCAGGGCCAATAGCTGTTCTTCGGTAATGTCTTCGGGCTGATTGTCTTGCACTTCCTTGAATCCAAGGCTCTTGGCCGTCCTAATTTTTGCAGTGACATAGGACACCGAAGCAGGGTTCTCTCCCACCAGGATAGTCACGAGACCCGGAACCACTCCATGTTCGGCCTTGATCTTGTCCACTTCCTCTTTGATCTCCGCGAGTATTTGTTCACGGATTTCTGTCCCCTTGATTAGTTTTGCCGTCATCTTAGACCTCCCTTTTCTTGCATGGATTCACACCCGCCTTTTCACTGACAAGGTGTTAAATTTTTTTGAAAAATTTGTCATTCTGCTTTGCAATTGGCTGCATATCACAACTCCTTCAGAATATCAAACCCTTTTTGCCTGTATATTGTACCCGCCCATCCCGGCCTAGCATGGGAGGCATGGTTGGGAGCATCAATTTTTTGATTGACATGTCAATCAAAGCCTTCTAAAAGGGACATATGGCGGGGAAACCAAAACCCAGAAAACACAGGGAAGAGGCCATATTCCAGGCCGCTCTCAGGGTAATAAAGAGCAAGGGGTTGCACAAGGCGCGCATGGCTGACATTGCTGCGGAGGCGGGAACCTCCTACGGCCTTGTGTACCATTACTTTGCCAGCAAGGACGATCTCTTCGATGCCATTCAACAGCGGTGGTGGGGAGGGCTGTTCGAACTCATGAAAGATCTCTCCAGTGCCCCCCTTTCCGTTGCCGAGAAGTTGGGCAAAATAATCGACTACTTTTTGGGCACCTATTATCAAAACCCGGAGTTGGCGAACATCTTCATCACAGAGATCTCTCGGTCCACTACCAACCTTACACCAGATAGGTTGGCCCATTTCAAGAATTTTATGGAAATGACCCAGGAAGTTATCAAAGAGGGCCAGAAACAGGGGATTCTTCGCACGGACTTCCCCTCCCGCTACCTCACTTACATTTTCCTGGGCTCCCTTGAGACCTTTATCTCGGCAATGGTGCTGGTAGACCAGCGATTCAAGGACATCGAGCAAAAAAAAAGGGTTGGTGAAGCGATACTCGAAGTATTCCTTAACGGTGCAAGAGACCAGAGACAAAATCACGAGTAGTAGCGATGGAATTTTCTTTTACGCCAGAGCAACTGATGTTCAAGGAGCAGGTGATCAAATTCGCCTCCAGGGAGGTAGCTCCCAGGTGTGCTGAGCATGACCTGAAAGGGGAGTTTGATTTTACATCGTTCCGAAGGCTGGGGGAATTTGGAATCCTTGGTCTCCATTTCCCAGAGAAATGGGGTGGCAGCGGGGCCGACGTGGTAACTACTGTCATGGCAGGAGAGGCATTAGGAGAGGCTGGTGTGGATGGCGGACTAACCCTTGCCTATGGCGCCCACACCTTTTTGTGCGCTGACACCATCCTTTCTCATGGTACAGATGTCCAAAGGCAAAGGTATCTGCCCAGGTTGGCCTCGGGGGAGTGGATTGGCTGTATGGGCCTGACAGAACCTGGGGCTGGATCCGACGTAGCCTCCATCAGCACAAGGGCTGAAAGGAAAGGGGATTACTATATTCTGAACGGAACCAAAATGTTCATTACAAATGGCCCTGTGGCGGATGTTGCCGTGGTATATGCCAAGACCGAGAAAGACTTGAAACGGGCTGGCATTTCTGCGTTCATTGTGGAGAAAGGCACACCAGGTTTCAAAGCCGGAAAAAACTTGATCAAAATGGGAGTCAGGACCTCACACACCTCGGAACTTATCTTCGAAGACTGCAAGATTCCGGTGGAAAACAGGCTGGGCAAAGAAGGTGATGGATGGATCATGGCCCTTCAAACCGTTGAATGGGACAGAAGCGCCCTGCTGGCCCCATTTATTGGGGGCATGACATATGTATTAAACAAGTGCATTCGCTATGCCCGCGAGCGATATCAATTTGGCAGACCAATTGGTGAGTTCCAGGCTACAAAGCACAAACTTGCGGAGATCAAGATCTTCATAGAGGCGGCCCGCTCGCTTTGTTATCGGATTGCCTGGTGCAAGGACCAGGGCAGACCCCTGAACCATTTGGAGGCTGCTATGGCCAAGCTCTTTGTGGGCGACTGGTCCCTTGGGCCGGCCAACGATGCCATGCTGCTCCATGGCGGCTACGGTTACTGCCATGAATATGAGGTGGAGCGGTACTTTCGCGACAGCCGCCTGGCCCCAATCGGTGGCGGTACATCAGACATACAAAAACGAATTATCCAGAAGTTGCTTTGACGATGCTACAGAGAACAAGTAATCGCTGCAACAAATCTACGGATTAGTTCAATATGGATTTCGACTTAGGCAACAAAGAGATAACAATACGACAGCGCTTGCACCAAGCCCTGGACCCTCTCGTCGATGAGTTAGTAGAAGAAAGCCAGGGGGCTCTGGCTGGCGCTTTTAGTAAAATTGCATCTACTGGCTACATCGAAACGGTACTGGACAGACAGGATAAAACTGCCGCATCCATGACGGTCAGAGAGGAACTGGCGTTCATCTCCCCTTCCCTCTATCTTTCCATTGAGATGGGAAACGTCCTGTTGATTACCCTGCTGAATCATTATGCCAGCCAGGATGATAACAATCAACTGGTCTCTGACCTCGCGCAGGGCACCCTAATCGCCTCAATGGCACTGGTGGAAGGCCATGGCAATGTAGAAGACAATCCTATTACCACATCCTTTGCAACGACCGATCACCATACCTCCCTTTCAGGGACAAAACATATGGTAATCAATGCTTCCGTGGCCCACTTGGTTGCGGTGGTAGGTACAATGAATGACAGCCTGGCCGTTGCCTTGATACCCCGGGACGCCGAGGGGTTTGCCTGCGGTGCCAGGACAAGGACGCTCGGCCTGACCTCTGTCTTATTTCACGATATCCACCTGCACCAGGTAAAGGTTAACGCAGACATGGTATTGGGTCCTTTTGATCCTAGCCCCTTTCTACAGCAGGTACGCATGTGGGAGGATGAAATACTGGTTGGAGCCTCCCTGGGTATTATGCGAAGGGCTTACGAGGCTGCGCGGATGCACGCAAAGTCACATAATTGTGGTGGCAAACCCCTTGTTGCCTATCAGGAAGTGGGCTTTAAATTGGCCGAGATGCTTACCCTCGTCCACACTGCCCAGCTCCTTGCATACAGGGCGACATGGATGACCCTGTGCGGTGACAGGGAGGCAGGCACCCTGCTTCATTGTGCAAAGACATTTTGCGCCGAAGCTGCTGAATCTGTTGCGAGCGGCGCTGTACAGGTATTAGGTGGCAATGGTTATGTCAGCGGGAATGCCGCTGAGCAGGC
>JALVSJ010000524.1 GCA_027024445.1 Desulfobacterales bacterium | reverse complement strand
TCTACGTAAGCACTGGTATCCAGCACGATCTTCATTTCCACATCTCTTCATCAATTTGCTCAAAACATTGGATGGAAGAAAGAAACTCCTCTGCGTCTAACTTGGTCCAGCCTCCGGCAAGTTCTCTCAGTGAGTGGGCAGCAGGTTTAGGCTTTTTCTTACTAACTCCGCTGTACTGCGAAATAATTTCTAAGATCACTCGATTAATGGATTTTCCGGTATCCTTTGCTATCGTCCGTATCTTTCGCTCAATTTCTGGATCCAATCCTCTTAAAGTTATCTGACCCATAAGTCACCTCGCGACTCATCATGACTCATTTTATGCCTTGTAAACGTATAGTGTCAAGAGATTCTTTATATGCTGAAACCTGCAGGCATTATAAGTAGAGGTTCATGTTCTGATGGAATTTCCATTGCTCTTATGACCTCTCTGTCATTAAATGCACCAACGATACCTGCTTTCAAACCCAGGGCTTCTGCCTGAAGGAATATGTTCTGGCCGACGTGACCTGCTTCTATTATTGCATATCTGACGCCTCGTTGGCCGTACTTGGAGCATATTCTGTCATATTCTGCTGTTATGACAAAATTTACGGGTGCATCTGCCATCCACATCTGGTGCAATGCTGCTGTTGCCAGGAGGCCTCTTCGATCTCCAGTGGTGATGGTAGTGATTTTATGAGATGAAGAAATATAGTGATATACTGCGGGGTCCAGTCCCTCGACTGCGCCTTTTCCCACTACAGCGTACACATCAAGGGGGTAGAGGGCACCGCCTGATGGTGCTGCCCTTTTGAATCCGCCGTCCTCGGTTACACCTTGGGCGGCAAAGAAAAGCTGGGAAAGAAATTCTAGTCTCAATGGCTTGGGAGAGAATGACCGAACCGTTCTGCGGGATTTTATTGCTCTTTCCACAGCGACTTGGCCATCATATCTCGGCTTGGGCAGGATCATAGTGGCCCCCTTTCTGACCTTTGTTTTTGTAAGCCCAAAGGAGCCTTTTGAAGCCAGAAACGAAGGTCCTAAAAGCCCCAAGGCCAACATGTCCTTCATAAAATTGCGCCTTGTCCTGGTTGGCTCCATGAGGCCTACTCCTACTAATCTTATCTTGTCAAAAGCTGCCGACATGTCAATGCATATATTATGTACCACTGCCGCGGTTGCGTAGCCCAAGGTCATTTTATCACTTTGTATGACCCGGAATACAAAGAAATGGTATAATGCGTCTCGCGAATCAGGGAAATCTGCCGCAAGAGAGAAGGTGTGGACAATGTATGGCCAGAATGATATTAGGTCCCCGGCTGGTCCAAACTACCGTGTGTCTTGCGGGGATATGCAGTGATCACTCACTTGAAACTACTACTCACTGCCATTTTCTGGGGTGGGACTTTTATTGCCGGTCGATGCCTTGCCCAAAATGTTGGGCCTTATTCAGCAGCTTTTTTTAGGTTTGTGGTGGGTTCAAGCTTACTGGTAATTGTAAGTATGAAGTCCCCCCAGAAACTTCCTTGGCCCGGAAAGCAGCTTTTGCTGCCCCTACTCATGCTTGGGGTGACCGGTGTATTTGCCTATAACGTGCTGTTTCTCAAGGGACTTAAGCTTGTAGAGGCAGGGCGTGCCTCGGTGATAATTGCAAGTAATCCGATCCTGATCGCACTCTTTGCTTCCCTCATTTATAAAGAGAAACTAGGTCTGCCGAAGATTATTGGCATTCTGCTTTCTGTAACTGGGGCAATTATTGTTATTACTCGAGGTGAAATCTTCGGGCTTCTCAGCCAGGGGCTGGGACTAGGAGAGCTATACATTTTCGGCTGCGTGGGGAGCTGGGTGGCATTTTCCCTGTTGGGGAAAGATGTGATGCAGAAAGTACCCCCTCTTACATCAGTGACCTATGGGGCTGTAGCAGGAACCCTATTATTGGCAGTACCCGCATTTCTGGAAGAGGGTTTTCGCGTTGGACACTATCGTTTTGTAGATTGGATCAGCATATTTTATCTGGGTTTTTTTGGAACGGCTATAAGCTTTCTATGGTACTATCAGGGAATAGAGCAAATCGGACCTTCACGGGCAGGACTTTATATCAACCTGGTGCCCATCAGTGCTGTTTTGATGGCCTATGTGTTCTTGGGAGAAGCTATCAGCATGTTACTCCTGGTAGGCACCGCACTGGTTTCTTCCGGCATCTACCTGACTAACAAGGAGTAGTGTTTTCAACACATGGCGTCCAGCAGTGCGGCGAACCGGTTCGTCCTTGACACGGTAAATTAAATGAACCTATACTTCCAACCTATACCAGGCAGTCATTAGGTACGGGGCCAACATTTTTCACCAAACTCATTAAAGGACGGGGGGATGCCATGAAAAAAAAGATGGTTATTCTGAGTTTGGCTTTTGCCGTGTTGGTAGGGGGGTTCAGTGTAGTTTCTGCACAACAAAGGGACATCAAATGGGGGACATCCGCAGTTGGGTCATCCGGTTACAGAGCATTGGTTAACCTAACCGCACTTCTCAATCGTGAAATGCCTAAATACCGTTTCACCGCTCTTCCTACACCTGGAGCCGTAGTCTCGGTCAAGGGTTATGCCACTGGCAAATTTGATGGATGTTATGGGGCTGACGTTGCCTTTTGGGAACTGGCTAAAGGGATTAATCGATTCAAAGGCTTTAAGGCCGTTATGAAAAGGCAACCAGTTCAATCTTTTTGGATTTATACTATTGAAATTGGCGTAGGGATTCATGCCAAGAACCGCAACAAGTTCAAAAAGTGGCGTGATCTTTCAGGTAGGAGAGTGTTTACCGGGCCCATGCCGTGGGATGTGCGAGCGCATCTGGAGCGAGCATTTCAAACACTAGGAGTGAAGCATAAGTATG
>JALVSJ010000523.1 GCA_027024445.1 Desulfobacterales bacterium | reverse complement strand
AAAAAACAGGATATCAAATCCTGTAACCAGAACCGAAGTAGGGTAAAAAGTCCTGAGCTCTTCGGTCTCCTCAGGCCATCCAAGAGTAGAAAATGGCCAGAGGGCGGAACTGAACCAGGTGTCCAGCACATCTTCGTCTCTTCTCAACCTCTTTCCGGAGCAAGACTTACAGGCCTCAGGTGTCTCCTTGGCAACTGTTACTTCTCCACAGTCCTCACAGTACCAAGCAGGGATCCTGTGTCCCCACCAGATCTGCCGGGAGATACACCAGTCTCTTATGTTGTCCATCCACTCAAAGTACACAGTCTCCCAATTCCTTGGTAGAATCTTTGTTTTTCCTTCCCTCACCGACTCAGCCGCTGCCTCAGCCAGTGGTTTCACCTTAACAAACCACTGCTTTGAAAGTAGTGGCTCGATCATGGTCTTACACCTGTAACAGTGGCCAACCGCATGTCGGTAGGGTTCAACTTTCTCCAACAGGCCTGCCTCTCGCAAATCCTCCAGTATCTTTTCTCTGCACTCAAACCTGTCCATGCCCCTGTAGGGGCCGGCAAGTTCATTCATTTTTCCATTTTCATCAATGACCTTTATCTGCTCCAGGCCGTGCGCCAGGCCTATCTCGAAGTCATTGGGGTCATGGGCCGGTGTTATCTTGAGTGCGCCGGTGCCGAACTCCAGATCCACGTATCGGTCTTGAATTACAGGGATAGGTTTGTTCAGAATTGGGAGAAGGACTTTGCGCCCTTTTACATCCGTGTATCGGCTATCTTTTGGGTTAACTGCCACCGCGGTGTCCCCCAAAAGGGTTTCGGGTCTTGTGGTGGCCACCACAAGGGCCCCGGAGCCATCCTCAAAAGGATATTTTATGTAATAGAGAAAGCTGTCCATGTCCTCGTGTTCCACTTCAAGGTCAGCCAGAGCAGTGTGACACCGGGGACACCAATTAATAATATAGTCGCCTCTGTATATCAGGCCTTCTTCATACAGACGCACGAATACTTCCAATACAGCTCGGGACAACCCTTCGTCCATTGTGAATCTCTCTCTGCTCCAGTCACACGAGCAACCTAGACGCTTGAGCTGGTTTATTATCAACCCTCCATATTTCTTCCGCCACTCCCAAACAAGTTCTATGAATTTATCCCTTCCTACCTCATGGCGGGTGGTACCTTTTGCGGCTAGATCCTTCTCTACTACATTCTGGGTCGCTATACCTGCGTGATCTGTACCCGGCTGCCAAAGCACATTGTATCCTTTCATTCTCTTGTAGCGGCATAGAATATCTTGCAGGGTATTATTAAGGGCGTGGCCCATATGCAATGTTCCTGTGACATTAGGGGGAGGGATTACTATGCAAAAGGGCTCCTTATTTGATCCCAGCTCTGGTTTGAACAGTCCGCTGTTTTCCCAATAGGTGTACCATTTCTGCTCAACATTGCTTGGCTCGAAGGCCTTGTCCAAAATATCTTTTCCCATCTCGTGTTGTTCCCCCCTTATCCAAAGTTTCTCAAATTGCTGCGAGCGATGAGTCTGCGTATTCAAATAAATATGAGTGATTCAAGAACTCCGAAACGCATAACTTTAGCAGAAATGATCCTTTTTCGCAAAAAAAAGTGCCTGCCCTTGGTAGCGGGCAGGCACCCTTTAAATGTGATATATGTAGAGCGCTAGTGCGTTTCTTTCAATGTCTCTCTTAGCGCATCTATAGCCTCTGTAATTACTCGCTCAGCCACTTCCGCCATAGTCTGTCTCGCGACTCTCTCCACAACCCGCTCAACAGTCTCCACAACCAGTCGCTCCAGCTTTTCTTCGTCTATACTTGGCATTGCGCTTGGCTCCGGCGGCGCCTGGGGCGATACCGACTCGGTAGCCGCCTCTTGGGCCCCTACCTCTTCAGGAACTTCAGGCTCTTCCTCAGCGACCTCTTCAAGTTCAAAATCCTCTTCCTTCTCTTCGGTAAGCTCAAACTCTTCTCCCTTCTCTTCAACCTCTTCTCCTGTGGGCTCAAGCTCCTTAAGTGCCGATTCCAAATCTAACTCCAGGCTCTGAGTAGCATCCTCCTGGCTCTCTACCTCTTCCTCCAACTTAAGTTCTTCATCGGCTGCCTCCACAGATCCACCCTCGCCCTCCTCCTCTTCCAGGTCAGGAAAGGTAATCTCCTCATCTTTCTTCAAGATCTCCTGCGACTCTTCAGGCATATCAAAATTCCGCCCAATCTTCTCTGAAAGCTCAATTGTCTCTCCACCTATTTCTGCCTGAGAAGACTCTTCCTCTTCTTCCACGATATCAACAAGCTCGATGACCTCCTCATCTCCGGCGATTTCTGAGCCACCTGAACCTTCATCCTTCCCTGAAAGGTCATCAAACTCAAAATCGAGGATCTCTTCTTCCTCGCCCAATGAGATTTCCTGACTGGATTTTTGTTCCTCGCTCATTAAAATTCCCCCTTTACTGAGAGTTGGGTGAAATCTTTATGAAACAGTCAACTCCCTGATAACATAGCCCAAACTTAGTGTCAATCTTTTCCATATTATATTAAATGTTCAATAAATTAGCAAAGATATAATAATTTCTGCCTAAATTTGCACCTTCTAAGTGATACCCTCTTTACTCACTCAGGCCCTGAATCCTATCTCTTGGAAATCCGCGTACGGCCTTAATCTATTTCGGGACATGGGAGAGGTTAACGTCCTTTGCCCAATGGAAAAATAAAAAGGGTCGCACTTTGAGCTGCGACCCTTTGTTGTCCAGGGGAGAACTGGCCGTCTCATGCGGCCCCCGCGATTACCGTTGTGTCACTAAGCCTGACTGTCAACCCTTATTATGTTGATTCAGCTTTTGGACCTATCACGGGTATCGCAGGATCTCCCCTGTACGAC
>JALVSJ010000522.1 GCA_027024445.1 Desulfobacterales bacterium | reverse complement strand
TACCGGAGCAATAAGGGTAGAAGACAGGGGTGATCAAAGAAAAATATATATGTGGGGCCAGGTGATAGCTCGTTTCAAACTGGCCCGCTGCGAACATTGCGGCAAGCCATATGCACCTCAAAAGTATTTGGATCTAATTAACGAAAAGGTTTACAAACCAATGGGCCTGGAGCTTGTTGACCATGTGTGCCCCGATTGCTTCGCACGTAGAGACCGCTTACCCGAAAAGGCTAGATCAGCCGTGCTTCGCCAGGCTGTTAAATGGGCTGTCCCCAGGCATTGATTGCCCTGCGTGCCGGAGTTGATAGCATTGTGTCGCGCCAGGAGATTCCTTGGCCCCCGCCAGCAGTTTTTGAGATGCTAGACCAGCCCTACACGATGATTACCAGCAATCCCTTGATCTTCAATAGGAGAAGGCAAAATGCAAGAAACTTGTCCTGTAAAAAAGACCATTTCTACCCTGGAAGTGGATATAGATTCGGGGAAATTAAAAGTACCTAGAAGCAGGCGCATAGCTGAAGAGATTCTCCAGCTATTAAGGGACATCTCCTCCGGGGTGGCGGGCGAAGAGCACATTCCAGCTATCACCGAGTTGGCCAGCGAGTTATTAGATCGAGCATCGGACCGTGATACCCTTAATGTCGCCAATATGGTGAGAGACTTGCTCGAAGTTCATGGTGAGACACTAGAAAGCCACGTAAGCACACAGAACTGCCCCACTGGCGATTGCACAAAGCTAGCTCCCGCCCCATGCCAGATGGCATGTCCATCAGGTATCGACGTACCAACATATATTGCCCTGATTGGACAAGGCAAAGATGATGAGGCAATTGAAGTTATCAGGAAAGATAATCCGTTCCCATGGGTATGTGGACTTGTCTGTACCCATCCATGTGAATTCATGTGTGTGCGGGCAAGGATCGATACTCCTATCTCCATAAAAACCTTAAAGGCCTTTGCTGCGGAGAGGGCATTCTCCTCAGGGTTGTACAAGAACCCTCCCAAGGAAGACGAGAAGGACAAGAAAGTCTGTATAATAGGCGCAGGACCGGCTGGCCTGACTGCTGCATATTTCTTGGCCCTGAAAGGATACGGAGTGACAGTTATTGATGCACTCCCCATGGCGGGCGGAATGATGATGGTGGGCATTCCCAGGTACAGACTCCCAAGAGAAGTCATAGACAGAGAAGTGGCCATGATAGAGAGCCTGGGCGTTGAATTCCGTTTTAACACTAGATTTGGGACAGACGTCACATTCGAAGACCTCAAGAAAGAAGGCTTCGATGCGTTCTTTTTCGCCATTGGTGCTCATAAGTCCTTCGAACTTGGCATCCGGGGCGAGAAGGATTTCGAGGGAGTTATAGATGCCATTGATTTGCTCAGGCGGGTGGCTCTTGGTGAGAGGCGTATGCCAGGCAAACGAGTTGCTGTTATCGGGGGCGGCAATGTTGCCATTGATGCAGCCAGAACATGCATCAGGCTGGGTTGTGACGAGGTCACCATAGTGTACCGCAGAACGCGCTCTGAAATGCCCGCAAGCGAGGAAGAAGTAGAACAAGCAGAAGAGGAAGGAGTGGAGTTTTCTTTTTTGGCCATCCCGGTGGAGATAAGAGGAAAGGATGGTAAGGTCACCTCCCTTGAATGTGTAAGGGCAGAACTTGGGCCACCGGATGCCAGCGGCAGGCGGCGACCAGTGCCCAAAGAAGGTACAGAGCACTTTTATGAAGTGGACTGTGTCATCCGTGCTATTGGCCAGAGGGTGGACTATGAATCTTTATCCTCCATAAAGGATCTCCAATGGACCCACAGAAACACGATTGCCGCAGACATCGCCACCACACAGACATCTGTTGAGGGCATCTTTTCTGCTGGAGATGCTGTCCTTGGTCCGGCTACGGTAGTTGAGGCCATAGGAGGAGGGAAAAGGGCTGCTGAGGCAATCGACCGCTACCTTCTTGGTTTGCCCCAGCCCAAAATGCCACCCGTACCCGTGAGGCGCGGCCGCGTGCAGTGGATCGAAGTCCCTGCGAGCACGAAGATGACCCTTAAACGTCCGGAGATGCCGCTGCTGGGTGTTGACAGGCGTCGCATAACATTCCAGCAGGTTGAGCTGGGTTATTCAGAAAATATGGCCAGGGAGGAAGCCCGCCGGTGCTTGAGATGCGATATCTGCAGACGCTGTGGCGAATGCGTAATAACTTGCAGAGATAAGATGAAAATTGATGCACTGCAATTGGGGTATCTTGACTTTGATCGACCCGGGAAGACAGATTTCAGGGTGACAGCGGAAAGGTGTATCCTTTGTGGGGCTTGTGCAGAAAACTGCCCCAATGAGGCCATAAGAATAGAGGACCGGGGCAATGAAAGGATACTTTCCCTGTGCGGGACAATCTTGAACCGCCAGAAACTTGTGCGATGCCAGGAATGCGGTAAGATTCTGGGACCTGCAAAATATCTTGACTACCTGGCAGACAAATTGGGCAGCGTGCCTCAGCCCGTTTCAGAGAAGGCCATTTGCAACGCATGTGCAAGAAAGGCCAAGGCACATACATCTATTGAACCCCATTATATCCCGAGATAAAATAATGTAAAAGCTTACTAGGGAGGCACTGCCATGAGTTTTAGAAAAGGACAGAAAGTGGAGATATATAAGAAATCGGATGACGAGAGCTGGGAGCCTTACATGGATCGGTTCATAGGGCTACATGGAATAATAACCGATCCAGACAGCACAAAGAATGATCCTGATGCCCTTATTGAGGTTTCCCTGGACGAGAAAGGCACCCACAGGTTCCCTCAGGACTGCCTTAGGCCACTTGAAGATTAAACATGATGACTTAACGCCACCTGCTTACGGGGTCTTGGAAGTGCTTGGGGGTTTATCCA
>JALVSJ010000521.1 GCA_027024445.1 Desulfobacterales bacterium | reverse complement strand
CAGCTATGGAATAGAGGTTGCCAAGCTTGCGGGACTACCAGAGCCGGTAATCAGAAGAGCAAGAGAGATACTTGAAAATCTGGAGGGTGACCAGATCGACGAGGCAGGCCGCCCGAAGATGGCCCGCGGCACGACACACTCAGAGGAAGGGGTCCAACTCAACCTCTTCGGTATGCATGATGATCACCTCAGGAAGTGGATAAAGGGCCTTGATATCTCCAGGATGACGCCCTTAGAGGCCATGGTGGAGCTGGATAAAATGAAGAAGTACTTGGAGGACAACGAAGGGATTGACCCGAGAGAAGACTCTGGTTAGGCTTGGCAGGACTTGAGGTAAGGATTGAGAATGACCGCATATGAGAGACATACAAAGAAGACTTGGGCGTTCCTTGTCATCGCCTTAGGCCTAATTTTGTTTTTGCAGTGGCCACATCAGAGCGGGGCAACCCTCAAGTCGCGCACCAGGGCTGCTGTGTTACTTGAGAAGGCGGACAAATGCAGGGCAAGCCTGCTAAGATCCAGAAAACGAAAAAAATACCGACACAACTGGCTCAAGTGTATTCGCCGTTACGCTTATGTAGCCAAGGCCTACCCTAAATCCAGGGAAGCTCCTCTGGCCCTATACCGCGAAGCCCGCTTATATTCCATGCTACATCTTTACTCGGGGCTGAATAAGGACCTGGACCAGGCCTTGTCCATCTATCAGACAATCGTAGAGAAGTATCCCGCCCACACTATTGCTGATGATGCGCAATACCGAATAGGGGAAATCTATTACAAATACAAAAGAAACCCTAGTAAAGCGTACGTGGAGTTTTTGAGAGTAGGGATAAAATTTCCTTCAGGCGATGCCCGATCCAAAGCAGAAAAGATGCTGGACAAGCTAGCGGTCCAGCTCAAGAAAAAAGACCTCACGAAGGAGCTTCTGGAGGCAAGAAGGCAGAATTTAAAGGGCCTCGCAAAGGTAAAAGATATCCGCCATTGGTCCACTGCCAACTATACAAGAGTCGTGCTGGATCTTGACAGACCTGTAAGATACCACCACCACCTTTTGGAAGAAGACGTCTCAAGTGGCAAACCCAAAAGAATATATATAGATCTCCAGGGGGCACGGGTTAGCTCGGATATTGATACCCATATCCCCATAAGGGATGGGCTGCTGCAACGGGCTAGAGCGGCCCAGTACAATAATTCCATGGTGCGTGTAGTACTGGACCTGGCCAGCATTGGAGGTTACAAAGTATTCCACCTCTACGATCCTTTTAGAATAGTAGTAGACGTGAAACGGGCCCCGGGCGTCAAAACGAAAAAGGTGGCTCCTTCATTGCGCATTCCAAAACGAAAGGTTAGAAGAGGTATAAGGAAGAAACATAAACCTGATACTACGGTAACGCTTGCGAGGCAACTGGGCCTCAATGTAAACCGGATCGTGATAGACCCCGGACATGGAGGCAAAGACCCGGGGTGCTATCTAGGAAAGGGATATAAGGAGAAGGACATTGTCCTCCGGATCGCAAAAATTCTTGCCAAGAAGCTGAGAAAGACGCTGGGCTGCCAGGTGTTTCTCACCAGAACTACTGATGTATTTCTGCCTTTGGAACGAAGGACTGCTATCGCCAACATGAAAAAGGCAGATCTGTTTATTTCCCTGCACGTCAATGCTCACAGAAAAAGATGGGTGCATGGGATTGAAACTTACTATCTAAACATGGCAACAGACGAACGAGCGGTCTTGGTGGCGGCGCGGGAAAATGCCACCACCCAAAAAAATATCAGTGATCTGCAGGCAATACTAAATGATCTCCTGCTCAATACCAAGATCCATGAATCAAGTCGGCTGGCATATGAAATTCAGAAAGGCATGACTTCTGAGCTCAAGAGAAGATACCGCAGCATTCGTAGCCTCGGAGTCAAACAAGCGCCTTTTTATGTGCTGATCGGCGCACAGATGCCTTCTGTGCTGATAGAGACAGGATTCCTCACCAATCCCACGGAAAGAAAAAGACTGCTGAATCCCACCTATGAATCATGGCTGGCCCAGGGCATTGCTAAAGGTATTAAGAATTATATTGAAAGTATTAACCTGGTATACCAGGGGGGATAGATTACGCTTTTGCTGCTTGCTTTATTCCGCTCACCCTTTCGGTGTTGTCCTCCTTAACTTTCATCCTGAGATAAGCATCAATGAAAGGATCGATGTCGCCGTCCATTACCCTTTCAAGGTCTCCGATCTCGACCCCTGTGCGGTGATCTTTTACCATCCGATAAGGATTGAACACATATGAGCGGATTTGACTTCCCCACGCGATTTCTTTCTGTGATTGATGCAATTGATGTTTTTTCGCCTCTTGCTTTTTTTTCTCCAGTTCATAGAGCTTTGCTCTTAACACCTTCATGGCCATGTCTTTATTCCGGTGCTGGGATTTTTCGTTCTGGCACTGAACCACTATCCCGGTAGGCAAGTGTGTAATGCGCACAGCCGAACTAGTCTTGTTGACATGCTGCCCTCCCGGGCCACTTGCCCTATATGTGTCAATCCGAAGATCTTTTTCGTCTATCTCGATCTTTATATCAGTATCCACTTCGGGGAGAACAGACACAGACGCAAAAGACGTGTGCCTACGGCCAGTTGCATCAAATGGGGATATCCTTACCATCCGGTGAATGCCGTGCTCTGATTTCAAGAGTCCGTAGGCATAGGGGCCGCTCACAGTAAAGGTAACATTCTTGATTCCGGCTTCTTCACCCGCCAGGAAATCAATAACATTCACTTTCATGCCTTTGTCTTCGGCCCAGCGCGTATACATGCGGAAAAGCATTTGAACCCAATCCTGGGCCTCCGTACCCCCGGCTCCCGCGTTTATGGCTACAATGGCGTTACGGGCGTCATCAGGTTCACCCAGAAGCGAACGGGTCTCCAGGCTATCTATCTCCTTTTCAAGTTGGCGTACCTCTTTGGATACTTCTTCTAAAGTCCCTTCGTCACTTTCTTCCTGAGCCATCTCCGCTAGGAGCTTGGCCTCTTCAATGGCGGTATGGTACTTTTTCCACTGAACAACCTTTTCCTGGATATTGGCTCTTTCCTGGCTTATTCTTGAGGCCTCTTCCTGATCTTTTTGCCAGAA
This sequence comes from Desulfobacterales bacterium, assembly GCA_027024445.1. Lineage (GTDB taxonomy): Bacteria > Desulfobacterota > DSM-4660 > Desulfatiglandales > Desulfatiglandaceae > B111-G9. The sequence continues at coordinate 5,639 of JALVSJ010000521.1, read as the reverse complement.
AGAAGGGTCCTCCATTATCTTTTCCAGTCTGGCTAGTTCCTTTTCAAGGCCATCAATGTCAAAGATGCCCCCTTAAGGAGTGCAGTCGAGAAGCAAGTCGGTCAAGTCGATCCTTCAACTCTTCATAAATCATTGCCGGATCCTCCTCAGATAAAAGAGATTTACTACCCAAGATCGGTACACTTAGAAGATAGATGAAAAAAAATATAAAAACAACCGGTTATTTCCCCAGCTTTTCCTTTTTATCCCCTCCTTTGAAAACCCATGCTTGGTGCATTCCTGAATCTTCGCCTAAGTACGCCCATTACATTTGCCAAGATGGACAGGACTACTGAGCATTGAGCGAAAAGGTCCCCATGTTTGGTATAAAAAGTAGAACTGCGGGAGCTTGTGAAGGTAATTGAGCCAGCCAGGATCTGTTTGGTGAAGAGCCCGGTTTTCTTGTGAATCCTGCCTGTACGGTCAACCACAGCGCTGATTCCCGTATTTGCGGCCCTGACAAGTGGCACCCCGTTTTCAACTGCACGGAAAACGCTCATTGCGAGGTGCTGATAGGGCGCACTGGTTCTTCCAAACCAAGCGTCATTTGTGAGATTAACCAGAAAATTTGCACCTCTTGCTTTCTCTTCCCTAGAGATCTCGGGAAAAATTGCCTCAAAACAGATAAGAACTCCGAAACGCACACCATTTAGACTTAAAGGTCTTATGGAAGATCCCGAGGTGAAGCTTCCCGCGCCCGGGACAAGCTTACCTATGAAAGACAGAAATCTACCCAAAGGTACATACTCGCCGAATGGGACCAAATGAACCTTGTCATAGTATTGAAGCTCACCCCCTTCAGGTCTCAACAGATATGCCCTGTTAAAATACATGGTCCGGGTTGAAGTCTGCCTGTATGCGGGACTGCCGAACAGAATAGGGCTCCCAATCTCCTTGCTGAGCCGGTAGATCCTTTTGCTCAACTTGTTTTGGGATTGGAAGAAAAATGGTGTGGCTGTCTCAGGCCAGATAATAAGATCGGGCTTCGACTCAGCCGCCTTTCTGGTGAGGCTCTCATAAAGATCCATGGTGGTTTCTTGAAATCCGGGATCCCATTTCACAGATTGGTCTATGCTGGGTTGCACTACCGCGAACTTTATTGTTTCTTCTTTCTGGTGATCGGCTCGGGCATCTTGGTGTGTCTGGTAATGGCCAAACCAGAAAGCTGCTGAAGCGCACAATATGGCAAATAGAGGTCCAAGTGCTACCCGGAAGGTGAAGGCTCTGGTTCTGGCCCACAATGCCCTATAAATGGCCCAGTTAACTAATATAATCAAAAAGGACAGGCCATACACACCAACAAGACTGGCCGATTGAATGAGGTTAATATGCGTGTGTTGGGAATATCCCACCAGGCACCATGGAAACCCTGTGAGAAGTTTAGCCCGCCCATATTCAAGAGCCACCCACGTCAGAGGCACCCAGAGGTGGGAAAATCCGATTCCCCTAAGGCGTGTTACCACTGCACAAAAAACGGCGGGGTAGAGGGCCAGGTAGAAAGCCAGAAAGCCCATTGTTGCCGTACTTGCCACAATTGACATTCCCCCATAATGACCTACGGCTACTACTATCCAGTAAATCAAGGCCACAAAATGGGCAATCCCCCAGGCCCAGCCCAGTCGGAATGATGCCGCAGGTGTCTTATTTTCTGTTAATTTGAACAGAGGTGCCATGGAAAACCATGCGAGCCAGTCCAGGCGGGACGGGGGAAATGCACAGGCAAAGGCGATTCCCAAAAGTATCGCCAAGAGATAATCTGATTTTTTAGCAGAATAGGGTTTCGCCATTAGGGTTGCATGCAGTTTCAGGGGGCCTGTTCTTGAACGGATATGGAGTCGGGCCTAGAAACGACGCGAACAAGGATCTTTTCGACTTTTCTTTGGTCAGCCTGCTGGACAATCATTTCAATGCCGTCATACTTGACTTTTTCGTTTATCTCAGGAAGCCTCCCGAGAATGCTTATCACAAAACCACCTACCGATTCATAGTCGCCCTTGGGCAGTTCTATGTTTAGAGCCTCTTCCAGTTTTTCAATTTCAAGTTTTGCATCAACAAGATAGGTGCTGTCATTCAGCTTAGATAACAGAGGCGGCTCAGTGTCGTGCTCATCAAGGATTTCGCCTACGATTTCCTCCAAAATGTCTTCAATGGTAATGATGCCAGAGGTCCCTCCATATTCGTCTGTTACAATTGCCAGATGGGTCTTTTTTTCTTTTAGATTCTTTAATACCTCATTGATATTTTGATTTTCTGGGACGAAAAACGGGGGCCTCAGGATGTCAAAGGGAAGCTTTGAATTGGGGTCTTTGCCCCAGAGCTTTAAGAGGTCCTTGGCGTGAAGAATTCCCACGATTTTGTCAATACTTTCCTTGTGTATGGGAATCCTCGTGTGCCCGCACTCGTTAACCAGCTTTATGACATCCCCAAGTGATGTATCGAGAGAAGCAGAGGAAATTTCTGTGCGGGGGACCATTATGGAATGAGCTTTAGTTTCGCGCAGATGCAGCGCCCCATAGACCATATTTGTCTCCTCGCCGCTGATAAGACCCTTTGCCTGGCCTTCATCCATAAGCTCATGGATTTCTTCGGCGAGGTCATGGCTATCACTCAGGTGGGCCTTCTTTTTCCTAAACAACCTCAGGAATCGGAAAAGGCCTTGTTCAGAGCTTTCGTCCAATTATGCCCATTCACCTCCTAAGAGTAATATTGGCTAGCGTAATCTGTGCTGTTCAAAATTGCTCGGCTTTACAACTCCCCTTAAGTTTTATCGTACATTGCTCTTGACTTTTTTAATTGATTTTATTTTTATGTTATTCAGGTGTCAAGAGAAGAGCAAGAATTAACCTCTTGACGAAAATTAAGTTCCTCAATAAAATAGCAAAGGTAGCTGGTGGGGATTGAGCCAGCTCAAACAAGAGCGGGCATAGCTCAGCTGGTAGAGTACAAGCTTCCCAAGCTTGGTGTCGCGGGTTCGAATCCCGTTGCCCGCTCCACTTGTACGCTAAGAGGGCTTAACCGGGCCTGTCTCCCTTTTTGAGGTTACCGGCAGATTTTGGGGCCGATTTCTTCGAATTGCGGACTGGACGGTGGATTCTTATATTACGTTTGTTACTGCGTTATGTAAGCTACCGCGGTTCATTTTAGTCTGCGATCAAAAGGAAGCGGGCCTGAAAGCCCGCTTTTTCATTAAGGTTAGGTGGTATGGGGGTATCTGCTTCACAAATAACTGAAAGGGTTATTGCCTTGGTTGAGCCTGTGGCCGAGGATTTGGGCCTTGATCTGGTGGATGTAGAGTACGTAACGGAAAGAGGCAGATGGATACTGAGGATCTATATAGACAAGCCAGGGGGTGTAAACGTTGAGGATTGTGCCATGGTTAGCAGCGAGATAGGTGATCTCCTTGATGTCAAGAATGTTATATCTGGGCACTACGTGCTAGAGGTATCTTCACCAGGCCTCAACAGGCCTCTGAGAAAGGAAAAAGACTTCATATGGGCCACGGGCAAGAGGATAAAGGCCAGAACAAAGATGCCCATAGAGGGCAGACGAAATTTTACGGGCGTACTGGAAAGGTATAGCAATGGCACCATTTCAATAAGGCTTGATCAAGGGACAGTGGAATTGGCCCTGAGGGATATTGAAAAGGCCAATCTCCTCTATCCGTTCGAATAAGGTCAGAAATTCAGCTTTAACACAAGAGAGGAAAGGGATGAGTTCAGATTTGAAAAGAATGATCGATCAGGTGAGCCGGGAGAAGGGTCTAGACAGTGAAATCCTTATTAAGGCCCTCGAAGAAGCGGTAAAAACAGCAGCGAAAAAGAAACTTGGGCCTGACAAAGACATTGAAGTAAGCTTCAATCCAGAACTGGGAGAAGTTGAGGTCTTTGAATTCAAGGAGGTCGTAGATAAAGTCACTGATGAGGGACTCCAAGTCTCTCTTGATGAGGCCAGAAAGCTCGATCCCGAATGTGAGATAGGTGACAGCCTCGGCATGAAGATGGAAACAAGCACTTTTGGCCGGATCGCTGCTCAATCGGCAAAACAAGTAATAATGCAGAGATTGAAAGAGGCCGAGCGGGATATAGTTTACGATGACTTCAAAGACAGAAAAGGCGAGATTATCAATGGGATAGTCCAGCGATTCGACCGAGGCTCTATAATAGTAAATCTTGGACGAACCGAAGCGGAATTGCCTCCTAGGGAACAGATACCTAGGGAGTCCTATCGTCAAGGCGATCGAATAAGGGCATACATTCTTGATGTCAAGCAATATAGTCGCGGGCCACAAATTATTCTCTCTAGAACTCATCCAAATTTCCTCTCCGCGCTTTTTGAGAACGAGGTCCCTGAAATATCTGAAGGGATAGTCAAGATAATGCAGGTGGCAAGGGAGCCTGGTAGCAGATCAAAAATTGCTGTGTACTCCAGGGACCCTGATGTTGATCCTGTCGGAGCATGTGTCGGGATGAAAGGCAGCCGCGTACAAGCGGTGGTTCAGGAATTACGGGGAGAAAAGATTGATATAGTAACCTGGGACCCAGATCCTGCGAAGTTTATATGTAATGCTTTGGCACCTGCTGAGATTGTGCGGGTAATCGTCGACGAAGAGAATCATTCCATGGAAGTGGTTGTTCCCGATGATCAGCTTTCCCTTGCGATAGGTAAAGGGGGGCAGAACGTGCGACTTGCATCTCGGCTCACGGGGTGGGCATTGGATGTAGTCAGTGAAAGCAATTATAACAAGGCCCTTAAAGAAGGGTATGAGTCCCTAATTGCTTTGGAGAGTGTTGGAGAAAAACTTGCAGCAGACTTATATCAAGAGGGCTTTCGCTCAGCCATGGAGCTCAGCCAGGCAGATCCAGATGAGCTGATGGGTATTGAAGGAATAACTGAAGATAAAGCGAGGCAACTCATTAAAGAGGCCATTGAGTTTGTCCAGAAAAAGAAACAAGATGAAGAAGCCATTGAGGTAAGCGATCAGTTACCTGACGAAAAAGAAGAAACAGGGACAGAAGAGAATACCGAACAGGAAGAATCTAGTTCTTCGGATGTCTAGGGGAAAAGGACACATACCTGTACGGACATGTATCGTATGCGGTGCAAAAAAGGAGAAAAAGGAACTCGTCAGATTGGTCCTGGACAGTGAGGGATGGGTCGTCCCCGATCCAGATGGCCGGGCTCCTGGGAGAGGGGCTTATGTTTGCAAAACCAGTAATTGCTGGTCAGGTTTAAAGGACCGCAAGAAACTAGCAAGGGCCTTTAAAGGAAAAGGCCGCTTGACACTCAAAGAGAACAATTTGGAATGGCATTTATAAGGGAAGCTTAAAGTAGTGTGATTCAAAACTCGGGGGAGTATATGGCAAAGGTCAGAGTTTATGAGCTTGCTCGCGAGCTAAATATTGAAAGTAAGGAGTTGGTGGAAAAACTCCTTGCCGGCGGCATGAATATAAAGAACTACATGAGCACATTGGACAAGGATGCTGTGGCCCGTGCGCGTGATATTGTTTCGGGTAAGGTGTCTGAAGTGGTAGAAGAGAAGCGCGTCAGGCCGACGGTTATACGAAGAAGAAGAAAGAAAGTGACCATTGAGGTTAAGCCAT
>JALVSJ010000520.1 GCA_027024445.1 Desulfobacterales bacterium | reverse complement strand
GGGGTAGATGGATTTGTATTTGCAAAACTGCTTATTGGAGGAAAAAATGCCAAAGCTAAAAACAAAACGTGCCGCTGCCAAGCGGTTCAAGGTAACTGGCACAGGTAAAATAGCCAGAAGGAAGGCCTATGCGAGCCATATCCTGACTAAGAAAAGCACCAAGCGCAAAAGAAATTTGCGAAAGGGCGCCTTATTGGATTCTGCAAACAGGAAGCAGGTAAAACGATTGCTCCCTTATACCTAATTTCCTACACCCTGCTCTGTGTGCCAGCAAAAATTGATTTCAAAGATGGTTGTTAAGACTTCACCATTATGGATTAAAGGAAGTGAGGTTATGCTATGCCAAGGGTAAAAAGAGGATTTAAAGCAAGGAGAAGGCGAAAAAAGGTCCTGAAGGCCGCTAAAGGTTTTAGAGGATCTCTTAGTAAACAGTACAAGGCCGCCAGCATTGCCGTCAAAAGGGCTGGAATGTATGCTTACCGTGACAGGAAGGTCCGGAAAAGGGAGTTTCGGCGTCTGTGGATAGCCAGGATAAATGCTGCGGCAAGAGAGCATGGGATGAGTTATAGCAAGTTGATGGGAGGGCTCAGGAAGGCCGGTGTGGTGCTTGACCGCAAAATGCTTGCTGATATGGCTGTAAGAGACCCCGCTGCCTTTTCACAGATCGCGTCTATGGCCCAGCAGGCATGAGGCGTTAGGCGTGGGGCGTTGGGAATCAGGGATTGGGCATTAGGACAGAGATGGGTATAGGTATTAAAGAGCAGATAAAGGAGCTAGAAACCAAGGCCCTGAAAGATCTGGACGAGGCTAAGGACGCAGCAGCCCTGGAGAGATTCAGGATTACATACCTTGGAAAAAAAGGCCTGGTTACCGGGCTCATGCGTACTCTGGGAAAACTACCTGCCGCCGAAAGGCCAGAGGCGGGCAAGCAGGCCAACGAGTTAAAGAAAAGATTAGCAGAGAGATTTGAGCAGCGCAAAAAAGAAATAGAGGGAGATGGGGCCAAGGTTTTTAGAGGGATAGATGTAACTCTTCCGGGCCGAAAACCCGAACTGGGCCATCTTCACCCTATTACTCAAACAATACAGGATATATGCGATATTTTCCAGCGCATGGGGTTCCGCATTGTGAAAGGGCCAAATGTGGAACTGGACTATTACAACTTCGAGGCTTTGAACATACCAAAAGACCATCCTGCAAGGGATATGCAGGATACATTCTATATTTCTGACAAAATTTTGCTCCGCACTCATACATCTCCTATCCAGATAAGGGTAATGGAAGCGCAGAAGCCTCCTGTTAGTATCATAGCCCCGGGAAAGGTGTATAGAAGGGACTCTGATGTCTCCCATACACCAATGTTTCATCAAATAGAGGGCTTGCTAGTGGATAGGGGCGTCAGTTTTGCAGATCTAAAGGGGACCCTTGTTAGTTTTGTTCACCAGATGTTCGGGAAAAGGACCGAGGTTAGATTCAGGCCCAGTTTTTTCCCTTTTACCGAACCTAGCGCAGAAGTTGATATTCAATGTGTGTTGTGCTCTGGTTCTGGGTGTAGGACGTGCGGGCATACGGGATGGCTCGAGATTCTAGGCTCGGGGATGGTGGACCCTGCAGTCTATGGCTTTGTTGACTACGATCCCGAGGTTTATACTGGGTTTGCTTTCGGCATGGGAGTCGAGCGAATTGCCATGCTAAGGTATGGTATAGATGACATCCAGATGTTTTTCAAAAACGAGATGAGATTTTTGAGGCAATTTTAGGCCCCATTATTCCAATGTTCCATTATTCTGATTGCTGAACTAAGTGGGGCTCAGTAGAGACCATGAAGACTAATCTGCACTGGCTTAAAGAATTTGTAGATGTCGAGATAGATGCCAAGGAACTGGCCCATGCCCTCACCATGGCCGGACTGGAAGTGGAGGGTCTTGAGCCTCTAGAGTTTGGCTTTCGCAAGATCGTGGTTGGATTGATCAATCATGTCAAGCCTCACCCTAATGCTGAACACCTGTTTGTTTGCGATGTTGATGCCGGTGGGAAGTCTATTCAGGTAGTCTGCGGCGCTCCCAACACCAGAGTGGGGCTAAAGGCGCCCTTGGCCCTTCCGGGTGCAGAGCTGGCCGATGGGACAGTTGTGAAAGAAGGCAAGATACGGGGAGTGGTGTCCGCCGGTATATTGTTGGCAGAAGATGAACTGGGTCTTACGGACGATCATAGCGGGCTCATGGAACTGGATGAGCAATGGCCACCTGGAGTCGAGCTTTCTGAACTGATGCCTCGGGGTGACTGGGTATTGGAGGTCGCTATCACACCCAACCGGCCTGACTGTGCTTCGGTGATTGGCATCGCGAGAGAGGTGGCCGCCATAACAGGGGCCGAATTGCGCTACCCTGAATACGACTTGAAAGAAGACGGCCCTCCGGTCGAATCGCTGGCCCGAATCAAGCTGACGGACCCTGTGGGGTGCCCCAGATACGTTGCGCGGGTAATCCAGGATGTCAAACTTGGTCCGTCACCTTTTTGGATGAGATACAAGCTGCATTTGGGAGGTATCCGCAGTATCAACAATGTGGTTGATGTGACAAATTATGTGCTGTTGGAACTGGGCCAACCTTTACATGCATTTGACTATGATAGGTTACGCGGCCACATGATAGAAGTGAAAAAGGCCTCGGCCGGTCAAAGATTCACCACGCTTGATGGGCAAACCAGAAAACTGAGCCCAGAAGTCCTGCTTATCTGTGATGCAGAACGGCCCGTAGCATTGGCAGGGATCATGGGAGGTCTGAATTCAGAGATTTTTGAAGGGACCAAACACGTGCTTCTCGAGAGCGCCTTTTTTGATCCTGTCACCATCCGCAGGGGGGCCAAGCAGCTTGGTCTTAGCACAG
>JALVSJ010000519.1 GCA_027024445.1 Desulfobacterales bacterium | reverse complement strand
CCATGTGTCCCACGGGCGCCATAAAATTGAAACACTTTACAGACGACGAACTGTATAGGCAGATTGATGCGGCAGCTCCTGAGGAAGAGACGGTTGGTGCTTTGGATATGGCCGTGGGGCAATGAGCGGGAGATAGGAAAATGGGAATAGGTTCATGAGGTGAGAACAGATGAGCAACAGTAGCAAATTTAGACCGAGAATATTGGGCTTTGTGTGCCACTGGTGAGGCTACGGGGCTGCTGACCTGGCTGGAGTTTCCAGACTGCAGTATCCACCGGATATTAGATTAATCCGCGTAATGTGTTCAGGAAGGGTGGATTTGAGCTTCATCCTGAGGGCCTTTCTAGATGGAATGGATGGCGTGTTTGTTGCCGGCTGCCGGTTAAACGAGTGCAACTACACCACCCAGGGAAATTATTATGCCCTCAGTATGTCACTATTATGCAAGAAGATATTGGAGCATTTGGGATTAAGTCCTGAAAGGCTGAGAGCTGAGTTCATGTCTTCCGCAGAGGGTATTCGGTTCGCCCAGGTGGTCAGTGAGTTCAGTAAACAGGTGGGTGGGCTGGGTCCACTTGGCCAAAGTGAGGGGCTGGATAGGGAAGAGATCAAGGATAGGCTGACCCAGGCCATACGGTTGGTACCCTATATCAAGATCACGGAGAAGGAAAAACTTGGTCTACGTTTGGCCGACTTGAAGGAGTATGAAAATCTTTATACTGCAGAAGAGATAGAGAAGCTGTTTACTGAAGCTCCGTCGTACTATATTGATCCAGAGAAATGTCAGGCCTGTATGATTTGCGCCAGAAGGTGTCCGGCCGATGCCATTGAGGGTGGCAAGAGCACAATTCATGTAATTGACCAGGACAAGTGTATCAAGTGCGGTACCTGTTACGAAGTTTGTCCGTCTCGTTTTGCCGCTGTACAAAAGATTGTTGGTGAGCCGGTTCCACCCCCCATTCCTGAAGAGCAGCGAACTATCGTGAGAAAGGCAAAGAAGTAGGAAACTGGCGTTAAAGGAGGCCCCCATGGACGAAAGAAATATAAATGTCAGGCTAATGGAAGCAGAAGACTTTGATGCCATAGTTGCCATCGATGAAAAGATCCTGGGTAAATCCCGCAGAGAGTACTATGAGGCGAAATTTGAAAAACTATTCGGCTCAAAGGATTATGTTCCTGCCTCTCTTGTTGCCGAGGACGACTCGGGCAAAGTGGTCGGATTCGTAATGGGGGAGCTTTACATAGGTGAGTACGGAATCTTTCAGGAAGAGGCGACACTGGATACCATAGGTGTTGATCCGGAATACCAGAATAAGGGAGTTGGGCGCCGCCTCATAGATGAATTTGTGGATCATTTGAGGGAGATGGGGGTAAAGAAGATTTATACCCTTGTTGACTGGAATGATTCTGAGCTTATCCGGTTCTTTAGTTCAAATAACTTTAGCCCTTCCAAGACGATCAATCTGGAAAGGGAAATATGAAGCACGCCTGCGGGGGAATACCGCATCTCCTGTTACCTTGTGCCCTTTGCCTCGTTGGGGACACGCTTAAGCATCTTTACCCGCCCTGCCATGCCCCGGTGACTGTGTACCACGTGGCCCCGGCTTGAGCTTCCGTCAAACGTGACTTCTTCTACCAGGCCATCAGGCCTTATTCTATAGGTCTTATTGGTCTGGAGCAGGATAGGATAATACTCTCCGTCGATGTCCTGATAGAGTTCTATCCTCATGAGGCCCCTCTGGGGATCTTCAGCATCAACAATTCCCAACAAGCCATCCTTCTCAATTACTTTAAAGGGCCCATCCGGAGATTGGTACCCCACGTAGTGACCGGAAAAATGCTTTACATAAATATCTGCATCTAGGGAGCATAGCCTTCCCTTGACCCATTCATACACCTTCCCCTCTGAGAGCACGAGCCGTTTTCCGGATCTCAATATGGGGCGCCAGGAAGCCAGGTTATCGGGGCTATGGGTAAAGATCAGATCATTTATCTTTGCGCTTGCGATGTCAGGGTAATCAGTGTGAACGACGCTGTTTTTCCTCGCTACATCGTGAATCACCACTGCTCCATCGTAGGCAGAAAGGGCCGCGTGATAACGTTCCTTGCTCCACGTCATTTCTATGAAGTCATTTATGTCTCCATATATGACGCTTCGTTTTTCAAATTCTTCTCTTGTTATAGTTTCGAACCGTTGAGGTCGCCGCGTTTCAGATAATTCTTTCCAAAGGGAGGGCTTATAAACGGTGTCGGCACTGAAAAACAGAGCATTTTTCTTGGTTCGGAACCTGAAAGCCACGGTAGGCACACCATGCCACACTGGAGATTTCACTGCTTCTACCCTGAGTTCCGCATCCTCGTCTATAAATACGTTCTTGTTTTCCTCGTAGAAGATAGAAGAAGAAAACGGGTAGTAGCTTTCCGGTTCCACCCAAAGGCCTGTCTCATCATCGCGGTAAAGAAGTCTGGGGCGATTTGCATTAGGGTTAATAAAGATCTTTGCCCTGTCAGGGCCTAGGATGTGCCCGTGCCTATCCCTTACTTTATAAGAGAATTTGCCGTTGTCTTCAGCTTCCAGGGAAATAAAATACTTGCTACGGGGACCGATTATCACCTGATCAACCATCTGGCTATAAGGGATGTCAATAATTCGGCGTGAGTCTAGCGAGAGGGAACGCTCCAACGCGCCTTTCGAATTCTTATGGTATTCTTCCAGGATTTGTTCTGATGAGATGAGCCGAATTTTTTTGTTCAGTTTGGAGTCATAGTACATGAAAAGGGCGATATCAGTGAACCAGCGTCTGTGGTCTTCATGGGAGTGACTGGCAAAGATGCCCTTCAACTTTTCAATCCCCTGAAAGCCGAGAGAGGGAAACACAGGAGCACCACATT
>JALVSJ010000518.1 GCA_027024445.1 Desulfobacterales bacterium | reverse complement strand
TTTAGCTGTAGCCATACGCACTCCTTTAGTTTAAGGTTAATCATATTGTCCTTAGCGCGTTATAATAAGTAATGAATGCGTAAGAGTCAAGAAAATATGTGCGATTGATCATAGATTAATGCATGAAATTTTATTGATGTGACAGCAAGGCCAGTTAGTCCTAAACATCCAATTAGTCTTGGTTTGGCCTTTGTTCTTGTTTAGTAAATTCAACGCAAAAAGATAAAATATTTTTACCTGGAATCACTTAGATCTTCGCAGCCAAGTACTTCTTGACTTTATTACGAGGCAAAATATAATCAAGAAGCAAAAGCACCATAGTTCATAGGCAACCGACCCAGAGCCCAAAGATTTGAGCGGCGACTTATAACTTTTGCTTTCCTGATGTTGTGTGGACTTAGAACAGAAAATGTTAGGTTCCCTGCCATGTTTTCTTACCCGCGAGACGGAAGATGTCTTCCCATGGACAGAGATCTGTGCTACAGGAGGCTTCCACAGAGAGATGCCTAATAATATTGATTTAACGTGCCGCGAGCCTATCGGGCATGGAAGGAGGGAGGTGAGAAAGGAAAGTGCGGAATAAGGGCAAGAGGGAAATAATGCGGACTGTAACTCGAAATATTAAAAGGAGGTTATTCCATGGGAAGCACATACAAGATTATTGAACTGGTTGGAACAAGTGAAACGTCTTGGGAAGACGCTGCCAAGAGCGCAATAGAGACAGCTTCTGAAAGCCTTAAGGATCTCAGGATTGCAGAGATTACAAGACTTGATATGACTATTGACAATGGAAAAGTTACATCCTACAGAGCTAGGGTAAACGTGTCTTTTAAGTATCTAAAAGAATAAGGTGTGTTGAAGACCCCTAGGGATTAGCTTATTTGCAGGTAAGCAGGAGGCTGTGCAGGATTGAGGCGCTTCGGCACAGCCTCACAATAAAGGGGAGTTGAAATGAGCGATATAAAAAGCAGGCTTACGGTTTTAGACCAGATTACCTCAAAAGATAAAGTAAGGAAACGGATAATTGATGCCGCAAGCGCTTTGTACGCTAGGAAAGGGTTCAGGGCGACAGCCATCGAAGAGATAGCAGAGGCGGCGGGAGTTGCTCTGCCTGTGGCATACCAGTACATTAAGAATAAATCTGAAATCATGAGGATGATTATGGAAGATGTCTTTGACGTCTTCCAGGATAGCCTCAGGCCACAGATAAGGGGCGTCATAGACCCTGAAGAAAAGTTGGCCATAGCTTTTATCTTGTACTTCCGCGTGGTTGACCAGCAAAGGGAGAAGGCCCTTCTTATATACCAGAAATCCAGCTCTCTCGACAAACTCTCAAAGGCGAGAATAATGCAGCTTGAAGTGGATGTTAGCAAAATATTTGGTGATATTATCAAGGAAGGAATAGACCAGGGAATTTTTCAAGCAGTGGATGTTGACCTGATGGCATACAATATCATCATGATGGCACATATGTGGGTGCTCAAGGGATGGCATTTCAAGAAAAGGCTGACCCTGGATAGATACATAGATCTTCAATTGGCTACCATCATGCGCGCACTACGCAAATAGAATCCAACCAACTTTACCTTTTTAATAATAATGGCAGCAGATCGATAAGTCTCAGTTCATAGGCCGCTACTCCTCGGCTCAGAACCAAGGGCAATCACTACGCTTATGGAACAATGCAAGGTATCTCTCAGTTTGGGCGCCAGGTAGTTTATAGCTTATCAGTTGACCAAGAGTAAACCCTACGGTTTTTCCCCTCTCTAGTAACTGACCCACCAGCCTTTCCCCCTCTTTACCCAGGAAGAGCACAATAGTTCCTCTCTGCTTCAATAAGGGAAAGCAAAGGGGCAACAAATCCAATGGGGGCATCACGGCCCTGGCCGTAATTGCTTCATAAACCCCCTGAGCCTTTTTTCTGTGCTCTTCCAACCTCTCTGTAATGACCAGGAAACCCTTTAGCCTCAAAATTCGTTTAAGGTGTTTAAGAAAGTTGCCGCGTTTTCTATTGGATTCGAGTGCATATAGCCCCACTGAGGGTCGATATATTTTGACAGGGATGGCAGGAAATCCAGCTCCAGAGCCAACGTCCAGAACCAGACCATGGTCAGGCAATTGGGCCGCGCAAATTAGCGAGTCAAGCAACAAGTGTCGTACAATTTCATCGATGTCGGACAGGCCAGTAAGATTAAAGGCCCTATTCCATTGTGACAGTTCGTCTAGATACCGAGCCAAGAGAATGTGTTGTTCTGGAGACAGGCGCACGAGGAAGCGTTCAAGAAATGATTCATAAGTGGCGACAATAGAGGAGTAATCGGTCAAATCACTACCGTCTTGGTTATTATATCTATTACATCTTCGGGTCTGTCTACAACCTGGAATATGTCCAAATCAGGCTCAGAAATTGTGCCTTTTCTAAGGAGGGTTTTGTTAAGCCATTTGACCATCCCGCCCCAGAAATTGGAATCAAACAGAATCACCGGAAAGGAGCGGATACGTTTTGTTTGAATGAGGGTGAGGGCCTCGAATAGTTCGTCCAGAGTGCCAAACCCCCCTGGCATAATTATATAAGCTACAGCATATTTAATAAACATTACTTTCCTTATAAAAAAGTATTTGAATGCCAGCCTTACATTAGCATATTGGTTAGGCTTCTGTTCTTTAGGCAGTTCAATGTGCAGGCCCACCGATTTTCCTCCCGCCTCCGCGGCCCCTTTATTTGCAGCTTCCATGATTCCTGGTCCCCCGCCTGAAATCACATTGAATCCATTTTCGACCAGCATCCTTGCGATACATTCAGTGGTCTTGTAGAGCTTGGTTCTGCGGCCCGTCCTTGCTGAACCGAATATTGTTACAGCAGGGTAGACCTCGGGCATTACCTCGAAGCCTTCCACGAACTCGGCCATTATGTGGAACATTCGCCAGGTGTCTTTCAAGGTGAGTTCGTCAACTACATATTGTTTTTCTTTCATGGAGTAAGTACCTTTCTTGTTTAGCTTGGCTGACAGGGCAAAGGAGAAAATTTCGTTGATTTTTCATTGCTTATCGTTTAGCCTCTGACCGTGTTCAGGTGATCATAGGGAGAGCAGGTTGCTGTGTCAAGCAATTGGTGAATTAGAGAAAGAAACAAGGCTTTTGGGGAGGCGAGCCATGGAGCGAATAGCAAGGGTCTCGGAAATTATCGCTGGATCTCCGATCAGTTTTGAGGAGGCTATTAAGGCAGGTTTCAGACGGGCCAATCGTACGCTTAGAAATATTACAGGGTTAAGGATCCTAGAACAGAGAGTTTCTGTGGAGGACGGGGAAATAAAGGAGTACCGTGTAAGGATGGAAGTGATATTTGTCCTAGAAAGTTAACGGAGGTCCATAACAATAGATCTGAATCACCATCATTATCATTGAGCCCTTCAATTTGCGGGTATTAGGCTTAAATATGCAGGCATTTGCTTCGCCTATTTTTCATTTTCTTATATAGCGGAGACGATAATGGAAGAAAAAGATGTACAACAGAAAGAAAGAGATCCATATCAGGATTTCTTGAGTGATATAAGCAGCCAGTTTGAAAGAAAAAGCGAGGAAGAGGCCTTTATCCAGAGCCTAGGAACAACCAGCGGTGAAGAACCGACTGAGATAAAAGTTGGAGAAAGAGTCAAGCAGGTTCGCGAACAGAAGGGCCTCAGCCTGGAAGATGTCTCGCAGCGCACTGACATTGAGGCTTCTTATTTAAGGCAGATCGAGGACGGTGAAGTAGCCCCCCCGTTGGGCATTGTAATCAAGCTTGCAAAGGCGCTCGAGATGAAAATGGGGTACTTCATATCAGGGGAGGAAAATAGGCCCTATACCGTCGTAAGAAAGAAGGATCGTAAACTAGTCTCTAGGTATGACTCCGAGAAGGGCAAGTATTATGGCTATGAATATGAATCCCTTGCCCCTCATAAGAAAGACAGGCATATGGAACCCTTTCTTGTGACTTTGGTGCCTTCTGCCACAGAAGAGGAGCGATCTGCCCATGACGGACAGGAGTTTATCTATGTGCTAGAGGGAGAGATGGAAGTCAGACTCAAAGACGAGATACATGTTTTGGAGCCAGGAGACTCCATCTACTATGACTCCACGGTTCCACACCTTGTAAAGTGCCATGGGCAGGAGCCGGCCCGAATATTGGCTGTACTCTATACAGAAAGATAGATGGAAGGTGATGCCATGATTGTCTTTGATTTAGAGTGCTCCCAAGGACACCACTTCGAAGGCTGGTTTGACAGTAGTGAAGCCTTTGACGGACAGTGCAGACAAGGCCTGGTGAGTTGCCCTGTTTGCGGGGACACAGATGTAAGAAGGATTTTATCTCCTGTTGCTGTGAAAAAGGGCGTGCGAGAGGCTCATCAGGACGAGGCCCGTTCCGAGGCCATAGATTATCGCAAGCTGGCCCAAGAGGTAGTCCGTTATGTCCAGGAAAACTCTGAAGATGTGGGGTCAAAGTTTGCTGTGGAGGCCCTAAAGATGCACTATGGAGTTTCAGAGCCAAGAAACATAAGGGGTTCTGCTACAGAGGAAGAAGAGAAGATTCTCAAGGACGAAGGTATAGAGTTTTTTAAGGTTCCATTTCCTAAGAAAGACGACAAGAAAGCCAACTGAAGCCCTTCAATGTTTTCTGCGCATTAACAGCTCATAGGCCTGTTTTACCTTAACGAACGTCTCTTTGTCTCCCCCCATATCCGGGTGTACTTGTTTTGCCCTTACTCGATAGGCTTTAATAAGCTGGTCCTTGGTCATGGACTTGAATTCATTCAAGGAAATAGAAAGGATCTCACATGCCTCTTGCTCGTTCGCGGAAAATTTCTGCATCCTGGGTCTGGACCTGAAAAATCTGTGTGTTCCGATGAATCCGTCTTCATAGCCATGCCAGAAGTAGGCCTCGTCCCATCGGCTGTCAAGGTACATGATGAGGTACTTCACTAAGTATGGGTGAAGGGTAGATGGATCGTGATCTTCCACTCCCTGAAAAAAGCGTGTATCCGTGTTGAGCATGCAAAGATCCTGCACAAAAAGCTCATCAAGCCTGTCTTGGTCAAGGGCGGTTGGGTGATTACGTGTAAGCAGATGGCTGAAATGCCTTTGCATATGGAGCGATGTATAAAGGTAGGGCCTTATCTCATGAAGCGGAAGCTCCCTTTCCATTTCTTGCAACATTGTTTCAATCTCGTCGCGGCTCTTGTCTAGCAGGGGATTGAGGAATCCCCATGGTCTGGCGTCCAGGTTGCCTATGTCTACCCGCCCACATCTCAGATAATGAATCCGCCTTTTGTCAAAGCTGTGCAATAGCTTTTGCCGCCTAAAGAGTTCTTCCTTGGAAAGGCTTTTCCATTTTTTGGGGGGTGGCTTGCGGTCAAACATCTCATAGATTCTTCTAATATCAGGGGGGACGAACGGAAGAAAAAGCCGTTCCAATTCCTCTATAGTGTAAGCGGCGCCGAGGGATTGGAGGCGATCTTCCACATATTCTTTGATATAGAAGCTGTTTCCACCAGGATATTCAAGGTGTAATGCAGGGTCAGGGCCAAGATCCATAAGGACACGGTGTTTCCAATAGCCGTGCTCCTCATAGGATTCACAAAGGACATAGTGGCGGTTGCTTCTACTGTTACGTCTAATATACATGATTTAGAATAAATTAAGCTGTGAAGCCTTTTTCATGTTTTCGCACACAATTTCGGCGAATTTGGAACAGGAAACCTCTGTGGCCCCCGGCATGAGTCTGGCAAGGTCATATGTGACTGTTTTATTCAGAAAAGCCTCTGCCAGAGCCTCTTCAATGAGCCTGGCAGCTTCTTCCCAGCCTATGTGCTCAAGCATCAAACATGCACTCAGAATCAACGAAGATGGATTAACCTTGTCCAACCCTGCGTATTTTGGCGCAGTGCCATGGGTAGCCTCAAACAAGGCGTAACCGTTTTCATAGTTTATATTAGCTCCGGGCGCCATACCCACTCCACCTACCTGGGCTGCCAGGGCATCTGAGATATAATCACCGTTTAGGTTCGTGGTGGCTATTACGTCGAATTCATCTGGTCTTGTTAATGCCTGCTGAAAAAATATGTCCGCAATAGCGTCCTTAATGAGAATCTTTCCTTCAGGAGGCATGCCATTGCATTGGTCATAGCTGATGGTGATGTCCGGGTAGAGTTCTTCTGCAATCTCATAGCCCCATCGGCGAAAGGCACCTTCTGTAAATTTTTGGATATTTCCTTTGTGTACCAACGTAACGCTTTTTCTTTTTTGCTTGATAGCGTGCTCCAGCGCTGCCTTGACGAGTCTCCTGCTACGAGCCCTGCTTATTGGTTTGATACCTATGCCGGCATCCGCAGGAATCTCCCATCCATAATTATTGCGCAAATATGCAATTAGGGCCATAGCCTGTTCTGTTCCTTGCTTTAGCTCCATTCCAGCATAAACATCTTCTGTGTTTTCCCGGAACACTACCATATTCACCTTTCGAGGCTCCCTTATTGGGCTAGGCACACCGGGAAAATGTTTTATGGGCCTTACGCACGCATAAAGATCAAGTTTCTGGCGTAACGTCACATTGAGGCTCCTTATTCCCCCTCCCACAGGGGTAGTGAGGGGACCTTTTATGCCCACACGGTAAGTTCTAAGGGACTCCAGTGTCTCTGGGGGAAGCCAATTGCCTGTGTGATTGTAAGCCTTCTCACCAGCCAGAATTTCTGTCCAAATGATCTGTCGTTTTTCACCCCAGAGAATATTCACTGAACTGTCCACTACTACCCTTGTGGCTCGCCATATGTCGGGCCCTATACCATCACCCTCAATAAAAGGGATAATGGGGAAATCAGGAACCTCTAAAGCGCCTTCATTAAAGGATATGATTTTTCCTTCAGCCAAACTATACCTCCTTGTGAAGACTATTTATGAGCCATGTTCAAGACACGTATGTCCATCAAGGTAACATTCAGGGCTCAAAATTGGAAGTATTAACAGAATTCGTGTACGCGCAGGCGCTAACAGAGGTGGAGTGATCTGCACGTTTCCGGAGCGGTCCATGGGGTAGTTGCAGAGTTTCTCCTCTCCGCCTTAGAAACTGGCTTAAGTGGCGGGGGAATGGCGTCATCAGTGACAAATAGGTAGCCCTTGATTAAGCAGTTTTTTTGGACTATAAGAGCAAGAATTCCTAAGAGCCCATTCTTGGCAAAGATCAGGGCAAGGAGGTCGGAAATGGCAAGGATTACACGGTCACTTATTAGTGTTACGGACAAGTCGGGGGTTAGCGAATTTGCTAAGGAATTAAGCAAATTTGGTGTGGAGATTCTATCAACGGGCGGTACTGCAAGGATCCTGAGGGACGCAGGAGTAAAGGTCAAAGACATATCTGAATACACAGGATTTCCCGAGATGATGGACGGCAGGGTAAAGACTCTCCATCCCAAGGTTCATGGGGGCCTGCTAGCCTTGAGGGATAACCCGAATCATGCTAATGCGATGAGAGAACACGGAATAGAGCCAATTGACTTGGTGGTTGTTAACCTCTATCAGTTTGAAAAAACGGTGCAAAGGCAAGGAGTTACGCTGGAGGAGGCTGTTGAGAATATCGATATAGGGGGGCCATCAATGCTTCGGTCTGCAGCCAAGAACTTCAAGTACGTGACGGTTGTTGTGGACCCCCAGGACTACGGGCGTGTGCTGGAGGAAATGAGGGCTTCAGGGGGTGAGACGTCTCTCAAGACGCGCTTTGAACTTGCAAAAAAGGTCTTTCGCCTCACCTCTGCTTACGATGCAGCTATCAGCAAGTACTTAGCTACAGTAGACGTTTGAACAAGAGATGATCGGATAGTTTTTCCTTGTTTTGTGAGGCTAATTATTATAATAGAGGCAAAAAAGCAACAATTTGGGGCGTGTCCTCGCGCCTGCTAAACGTGACTTTTTTGCCAGTTGGCTTGAAAGGGGGTGGGATTGGGAACCGTGGCGCTTCAGAGTCGATTTTTGAATGGTGATCCATTTTTAACGAAAAGGAGGAGTTGAGATGAAAAATAGATTTTTTATCTTTGCGCTGGCTTTTGTAATAGGCATAGCATTTGTCATGGTGGGTGGTACAAAGGCGAGTGCTGGCCCCATCAAACTTACCTATAGTAACTTTTTCCCTCCAACCCACATCCAAAGTAAACTAGCGGAGGCATGGTGCAAAGAGGTGGAGAAACGGACCAACGGCAGGGTCAGGGTCGAATACTACCCCGGCCAGACTCTAACCAAGGCCAGGCAGTGCTATGACGGAGTTGTAACAGGGCTCTCTGACATTGGTTTTTCGGTTCTTGCGTATACTCGGGGAAGATTCCCAGTAATGTCGGTGGTAGACCTACCCTTGGGCTATACCAGTGGTAAGGTGGCCACTGCAGTTGCCAACGCTGTTTATAAGCATTTCATGCCCAAAGAGCTGATGGACACCAAGGTGATGTATTTACATGCCCACGGTCCTGGTCTTATTTTTACAAGAGGAAAAGCCGTTCGCAGAATTGAAGATATGAAAGGATTAAAAATTAGGTCTCATGGAACTAGTGCGAAGGTAATGAAGGCGCTGGGAGCCGTTCCCGTACCCAAACCCATGCCCGAATGTTATCAGATGCTGCAAAAAGGAGTTGTAGATGGTGCTTGTTATCCTTTTGAGGCCAATAAGGGATGGAAGCTAGGCGAGGTAGTTGACTACTGTACAGCGGCTTACTCTGTCGCCTACACTACGACCTTTTTTGTGGTAATGAATAA
>JALVSJ010000517.1 GCA_027024445.1 Desulfobacterales bacterium | reverse complement strand
ATCTCGTAGGGATCAGAGAGTCCATAGGCCCCAAAACGAAGTTGGTGTTTCTTGCAAATCCGAATAACCCAACGGGCTATGCCTTGTCTAAAGCAGATTTGGCAAGCTTTCTGCGTGACCTCCCCAATGATCTCGTAGTGGTCCTGGATGAAGCCTATATGGAATTTGTGACAGATCCTGCAGTTGCAAGTGGACTGGCACTATTTGACACACATCCTCACCTGTTAGTCCTGCGAACTTTCTCCAAACTCTATGGCCTGGCAGGGCTCAGAATCGGCTATGGATTTTCCTCACCCAAAATCGTGGACTACATGAACAGGGTGCGCCAGCCCTTTAATGCAAATACCCTCGCTCAGGCTGCAGCCCTCGCCGCACTGGATGATCGTGATTTTGTCAACAGCACCCTCACACTGGTGCGCAGGGGTCTTAAGCAGCTCACAGGCGGTTTGGATCAACTCGGTCTGGAGCACCTCCCAACCCAGACCAATTTCTTCCTGATAAAAACCCCCATCGAGGGAAAGGTCATTTACGAGAGGATGCTCAGGCAAGGCGTAATAGTGAGGGCCATGGACAGCTTTGGGCTCCCTAACTATATTCGAATAAATGTGGGGTTGCCCGAAGAAAACAAGAGGTTCTTGAATACACTGAGAGAGGTTCTGGAGACATTGGGATAGTGGATACTCGCCCGATTATAATCGCCATTGACGGCCCTGCGGGCGCTGGCAAAAGCACTGTCAGCCGAGTGGTGGCAAAGCGCCTCGGCTATCTATACCTGGATACGGGTGCCATGTATCGTGCAGTTGCTCTGGCGGCAAAGACTGCTGGTGTGGATACAAAGGATCATCAAGCCCTTGCCACCCTTTGTAATGGATTGGACATCTCGTTTGATAACGCAACGGACCCACCCGCAGTGCTTTTAAATG
Organism: Desulfobacterales bacterium; assembly: GCA_027024445.1. GTDB lineage: Bacteria > Desulfobacterota > DSM-4660 > Desulfatiglandales > Desulfatiglandaceae > B111-G9. The sequence continues at coordinate 1,971 of JALVSJ010000517.1, read as the reverse complement.
GTCAAGACGTTTCAGCCCAAATAAGGACACCCGAGATTGATATGTTGGCCTCGTGTGTCTCTGCAATAAAGGCTGTGAGGGAAGCCATGACTGGTTTGCAAAGGAAAGTTGCCCAGGAGGCGAGGGAGGTAGTAGCAGAGGGGCGGGACATGGGCACAGTGGTCTTTCCCAATGCCCGGTGCAAATTTTTCCTCACAGCAAGCCCCGAAGAACGCGCCAGAAGAAGGTATGAAGAGTTGGTTCAACGTGGCGAAACCATTGATAAAAATGCCGTGGCTAAAGAAATGGAAAAACGCGATCAACAGGACTCCACCCGTAGCATCGCACCTTTGAAGCCTGCTCCTGATGCCGTCATAATTGATACAACCCATCTCTCAATAGAAGAAGTGGTTAATAAGATATGTGAGACCGTGGCGAGCAAGATCTCCCATAGGCAGAAATAAAGGGGATTTCGCGCTAAATAAGGCTTGAAGTTATCGCCGGCTTTTGATAACGTCCGTAGTTTAGCCCACAGGGGGCAAAAAGATTGAGGGGGTAATTGGCTTGATGGATAAAGGAACAGGCGAAATCGCAGAATTAAACGATGGACACGTAGACAATTCAGACCCGGTTGACGACGCTGACAACACAACACCAAGTGATCCCACGCAGCCGCCACAAGAACAGGACTCAACGAAAGATGAGGCGCCACAAGACGGGGACAATTTCCTGGAACTTTACGAGGAAAGCTTCCGGACTATACAGGAAGGCGAAGTGGTAAGGGGAGAAATTGTCCAGGTGGACAAAGAGTTCGTACTTGTTGATATCGGGTACAAATCAGAAGGTCAGATTCCTATCCACGAATTCCAGGATGAAAACGGAAATATCACCGCTAGAGTCGGAGATAAAGTCGATGTTCTCCTCGAGCGCAAAGAAGATGATGAAGGCATTATCATTCTGTCTAAGGAAAAAGCAGCAAAGATTAAGGTCTGGGACCAGATAAAAGAGATATATGAGCGAGATGGCACGATCAAGGGGACCATCGTCTCGCGAGTCAAGGGCGGGCTCTCTGTAGACGTAGGTCTGCCTGCATTCCTGCCCGGCTCTCAGGTCGATCTGAGGCCAGTTCGAGACATGGACGCACTTGTTGGAACTGAACATGAATTCAAGATAGTCAAATACAACAAGCGCAGGGGTAACATTGTTCTATCCAGACGCGCTATCCTCGAGGCAGAAAGACAGGCCCTCAGGGAAAAGACCCTCCAGGTACTGGAAGACGGCGCGGTTCTGGAAGGCACAGTAAAAAATGTCACAGATTACGGCGTATTCGTAGATTTGGGAGGGATAGATGGATTGGTTCATATTACTGACCTTTCGTGGGGCAGGGTAGGCCATCCTTCCCAGCTTTACCAGGTAGGGGACAAGATAACAGTTAAGGTCCTTCACTTTGACAGGGAAAAAGAAAGGGTGTCTCTTGGTGTCAAGCAGCTCACCCCTGACCCATGGCTTAATGCGGATGAAAAGTACCCCGTTGGTGCCAAGATAACCGGCCGCGTTGTCAGCCTCACAGACTATGGCGCCTTCGTCGAAGTGGAGCCCGGTGTAGAGGGCCTCATCCATATTTCAGAGATGTCATGGACACGAAAGATCAGGCATCCCTCCCAACTGCTCAAGGTGGGCGATACAGTGGAAGCCATGGTCCTCAACATCGACGTGGAGAAGAAGCGCATATCCCTAGGCATGAAGCAAGTGGAGCCAAACCCGTGGGATGTCATCGCGGAAAAATACCCCGTCGGCACCACCATTGAGGGCAAGATAAAGAACATAACAGATTTTGGTATCTTTATAGGAATAGACGAAGGTATTGATGGTCTTGTACACATTTCAGACATCTCCTGGACCAAACGCATCAAGCACCCATCCGAGGTTTATAAAAAGGGACAGGAGGTACAGGCGATTGTCCTCAAGATCGACAAGGAAAACGAAAGATTT
>JALVSJ010000516.1:963-2900 GCA_027024445.1 Desulfobacterales bacterium | reverse complement strand
GCATGATGGCGAACTCCTGCTCAAGGCCATCCGCACCGTCACTAAAAAGCCCATCAAGGTCATAATTTATGGCCATTCTCATACTGTTTTAGGAGCGGGAGTTCTGGCTGAGGGCAACAAGGATGTTATGGTCATCGGCCACCCAAATCTCAATGCTGTAGTAAAGGAGAATGTTCAGAGCGCGGGGATACCCGCATATTATGCGGAAATAGGCCCGTACCTTACCGCCCGGGCGTTGATTCAATTCAACGCCTACTTGCCCAAGGAGGGGCCCGACGCCTATGTTGTACCACTCACCCTGACCGATACCGAATCTTCCTTCATTCCTGTCAATACACCGGTGGAAGATGGGCAGGAGATGACTGTACTAGGTATCAAAATGCAGTTTTTCACCAAGTACGGCTCGGATGACAAGGTCCATACCACAGTGTGGATGCCGGAACGCAAAATACTGCTGACCACCATGTTGTGGTCTGGTCCTCCTCAACTCTATTCTGTCCGTGGTGACGTTTACCGCGACCCCCGTGAATGGATTGCGGGCCTCAAGTTGAACCGTGATCTTGGCGCGGAAGTGCTGATATCTGCCGGCGCGCGCGCCGTCGTTGGCAAGGATGAAGTAAAGAAACGCCTGGAAGGCTACCTGGATGGGGCCAGTTTCGTGCTTGATCAGACCTTGCGTGGAATACTGGCGGGTCTGGGACCAGATGAACTGCGGCACAAAGTCAAGTTTCCCAAATACCTGGCGGATGTGCCCAACAATCTGCAGAGTTATGGTGAAATCTCCTCCTATCCTCCCGCCATTTATTATCAGTCTGTAGGGTGGTATGACAATGATGGGGCGAATCTCAAGCCTGTGTCCCCCATGCAGGAAGCCGAGCGTATCGTGCCCCTCCTGGGCGGGCGGAACAAAGTTCTGAGCGCCGCCAAAGCCGCACTGGACAAGAAGGAATATGCCTGGGCGGCCCACCTGGTGAACTACCTTTATCGCCTTGACCCGCAGGACAAGGAAGCCCGCCAACTCAAAGCAGATGCCCTGCGCCAGATGGCCTATGTTTCCACGGGGGGAAATGACCGGGCGCACCTGATGTCCCAGGCTTTGGCCTTGGAAGGCAAGGTCAAGATTGCGCGTCTGATTCCGCCTGCACCGCAAACCATCGCAACGTCTCCGACATCCTTTGTTGACTACTTCCGCGTTCGTATCGATCCGGAAAAAAGTGGCGAAACCGATCGTTACATTCGCTTCGACTTTCCAGAAGGCAAGAGCGCCGGATTGCATATCCGCCGTGCGGTAGCGGAATTCATTCCAGAGCCGGACAAATACCAGCGCAAGCCAGACATAACCCTGTCCATGTCCGGAGAAACCTGGAGCAAACTCTACCTGAGCCAGGCTGCACCTGGGGACCTTATGAAGAATGGAGATATCAAGGTAGTCGGTGATGCTGACGAAGCTGCGCGTGTGATCGATCTGTTCGATAAATATGTACCAGAAAAGGCAGTGGTCATACCTCCTATTGCATTGAGTCACATGTAGTCCAGTACAGAACGTGTGTCGCGCTCTGAAACCATATATGCTTTCCTTTACAGACTCAAAGGAAGTCCTGAAAAAATCAGGCCTTCCTTAAGTTCCGATAATGAAATTTTGTAGTTTCCCATATTTGTCTGAGACCTGACACATGCATTTTTAAATGAATCTGTACTTTTAAAATCCGTCTAAAGATATCAGGAGCACTAAAATGAGCATCAAAGGACAACAATTTGAGATAAATGGAATTAACTTAAATGTACACATAGAAGGCGAAGGGGAACCTGTTCTGTTGCTGCACGGATTTCCCGATTCCAACTATCTCTGGCGCGGTGTCATTCCCCGGTTGGTAAAATCTGGCTACAAGGTAATTGCCCCGGATCAGCGTGGTTTTGGCGAGTCGGATGCCCCGGTT
>JALVSJ010000516.1:0-953 GCA_027024445.1 Desulfobacterales bacterium | reverse complement strand
CATGGAACTTATCGCCAAGGATGCCGTTGCTCTCCTTGATGCATTGAATATCGACAAGGCAAAATTGGTTGCTCACGACTGGGGCGCCATGATTGGCTGGCTATTGGCAGGAACCTATCCGGAACGGTTTGAAAGTTATATTGCCCTCTCTGTCGGGCATCCAAAAGCCTATGCATCTGCCGGATTTGAACAGAAAAAGAAGGGCTGGTATGTACTTTTCTTTCAGCTTGGAGGCATAGCCGAGAAAGTGTTCATGGCCGACGATTGGGCTATTTTCAGAAAGACGGTCAACAATCACCCCGAAGTTGACCATTGGATAAAAGACCTCTCCCGTCCCGGAAGGCTAACTGCCGGCATGGATTGGTATCGGGCCAACCTTTCGAAACTCTGGAAAGCGGACTTTCCCAGAGTAACAATTCCTGTATTCGGCATATGGAGCACAGATGATGTTGCATTGGCAGAAGATCAGATGATCAATTCTGCTTCCTATGTAGATGCAAACTGGACCTATGAGCGAATGGAGAATGTCAGCCACTGGATACCACTGGATGAACCAGCAAAACTTTCTGAGTTGATTATCGATTACTATAAGAGCAGGGAATGAGGAGGCGTATCCGACAAAAGGCCACTTACACCACTGATGAACCTACTCACCTGTGAAACCGCATACTTGGGAGGGATACTGATCAGCATATGTACATGATCCTCCATCAGGTTCCCTTCCTCGATTCGGCCCTACTTCTGCTCGGCCAATCAGTGTAATACATCTCCCGAGTACGGCCTCAACTGCCCATAGAGCACTGTCCTACGGCACTTCGGGATGAAGTGCCACATGATACTTATACTGCCATTTGGTGTAGCTTAAACTTCTGTAGTCCATCGGATCTCTCCTCTTTTGTGTTCTTGGCGTCTCACAACTTGGAGTTTTTCCGATGGACTCCCGGATCTGTCAA
>JALVSJ010000515.1 GCA_027024445.1 Desulfobacterales bacterium | reverse complement strand
ATTTAATAGAAAACTAAAGGCGATGATCAGAAATCCTAGGGGCATAATGAGATGAGCGATCCATGCAGGGATTCCGGCGAAAGCGATATCTTCGAAGCAAGCTTCTACCATTAGTGACCCTCCCCCGGCAGGAGCGGGGGGAGGGTCACTAGCCATCGGTTTGCTCCCAGGCCTTCAAAACTACGAAAAATGCGGGCCCATGGCAGGTCGTAATATTTTCTACTAATCATGTAAACACAAATTTGAATCGAAGTGGAGGCGATTTTAGTTAAAAAAATCAAGGAAATGTGGTATATAGCGCCTATCAGATGGTTAGTGAGACAAACTCAATTTCTTTTGTTGATAAATTTCAGCGCGTAAGATCCCGGCTTGTGCACAAGCACGATTTACAATCAAGGAGGGCTGGTTGAGATGAAGATTCTGTTGTTGGGCAGCAGCGGCATGTTAGGCAGTGATTGTAAGTTGGTGTTGGAAAAGAATCACGAGGTGTTAACACCGTCTAGTAAGGAGGTTGATATCATAAGGTGGGATACGGTTATAGAAACACTGGATCAGGTATCGGCTGACGTGGTAATAAACTGCGCCGCATTCACTGACGTGGATGCGTGTCAGGCCGATGAGCCATGGATGAGGAAGGTAAACGTGGAGGGGCCCCGAAATCTTGCCCAGGGTTGCGCCAGATTCCATGCAAAATTTGTCCACATCTCAAGTGACTATGTGTTTGCCGGAAAAAAGGCCATGCCCCAGCCATATTTTGAAGATGACCCTCCTCGACCCTTGAGCGTCTATGGGAAATATAAGGTAGAGAGCGAGGTCGCCGTACGGGACAATTCTCCTAATTATATAATAGTGAGGACAGGGTGGTTGTATGGGCTTACAGGAAAGAATTTTGTGAAGTCCATTATCTCCCAGGCTGTTCAAAAAAGGAAGAAGCTGGAAGTTGTGAGCGATCAATATGGTTCTCCTACTTGGACGTACCGACTGGCTCTGCAGATCAAAAAACTTATCGAAAATGACGGACGGGGAACTTACCATGCCACTTCAGAAGGTTTTTGTACTCCTTATGAGTGGGCGGGTGCTATAGTGGAAAAGCTAGACCTTAAAGTAAAGCTTGAACCTTCTTCTATGAAGAATCTGCAGCGTGCGGCCCCGAGGCCGGTCAACTGTGTATTGGAGAACCGAAATCTGAAGGAACAAGGCCTTAACATAATGAGGGCGTGGAGGGAAGACCTGGACCTTTTCCTGGAAAAATACGGTTCTGAGTTAATAAGGGAAGCAAAGGGAAAATAGGTGCTGAGGCCACTGTCTGATGCGACTATTATTCATTATACTGGCACTGGCATATGCCTTGTGCCCTTATGACATCTTGCCTGACTTTTTCTTCGGCTGGGGCTGGATTGATGACTTGATCCTGCTGGGGGCACTATACTGGTTTTTGCGGAATCATAAGTTAAAACAGCAGGGCAGAAAGCAAGAATACGGGTACAAGGGACAAGGTACAGCCCGAGAAGAAGGGCCATCTACCCGGGGCAGTTCAATTGAAGATCCATACCAGGTGCTTGGTCTTAGAAAGGGTGCCCCCATTGGGGAGGTTAAGAAGGCCTATCGAGAACTTGCGGCCAAATATCATCCCGACAAAGTAAGTCATCTTGGCGATGAATTCAGGGCCCTGGCTGAGCGACGGTTCAAGGAAATCAATGAGGCCTATCAGTCAATAGTCGGAAAATGAAATTTAAGAATAACCGTTAACGGTGAACGGGCAATGGTGAATAATATCTATATAGACCGGCCGAGAACCGCACCTTCATAGATCGCTGCCTTGGCACTGCGGGGTTCCAGACAGTCACCGATTCTGTGTATCTCGTAACCCTTTGACCTGATTTGCTCGTAAAGGGTATTGTCAGGCCGGGTACCTATTGCCACTACTACGCGGTCAGCCTCCAGGAATGTCTCCTGCCCTTCTTTATCCGTTACTACTACGCCGTTATCCTCCACTCTCTTGAGCGTTGTCTCCGTGAGGATCTTGACCTCTAGTGTCTTGAGTCTTTGGAGCAACACCTTCCTCGTCATGCTTTCAAGCTGAGCCCCAACTTTTGGGAGCATTTCAACTATCGTCACATTACAACCTTGGTCAGCCAGATGCAGGGCGACCTCACTCCCTGTGGCCCCCCCACCTATGATGACGATTTTCAGGTTTTTGAAATTTTCTCCATTTAGGGCCTCTGGATAAAGGGCAACAATAGGTTTATCAATGCCTTCAACCGGGGGAACAGCAGGTGAAGACCCGGTGGCCAATATAACTACGTCAGGTTTTTCGCTGTCTATGAGTTCGGGTGTAACCTCCCGGCCCAGGTGGAGCTTTACTCCGAACCGCTTGATCTGGCGTTTTTGGAATTTAATGAGATTTAGCAACTCCTTCTTATAACCGGTAACACTCCCAAGGACCAACTGCCCGCCAAGGAAACTCTCTTTTTCATAGAGATGGACCTCATGGCCTCTGCGCGCTGCAACCCAAGCAACATTGAGTCCTCCAGGGCCCCCACCAACAACCATGACCTTTTTCTTCTGCTCAGCCGGGGTGAGCACCAGTTCTTTCTCGCGGCCCAAGACCGGATTCACAAGGCACTCCACCCTACCCCGTCTAAAGATTGATTCCATACAGGTATTACATGCAATGCAGATTCTGATGTCTTCTAAGCGGCCTTCCTTTGCTTTCTTGGGTAGTTCAGGGTCTGCCAGCAAGCCCCTGCCCATACAAACCAGGTCTGCCTTTCCTTCTTGCAGAATCTGTTCGGCAACAAGAGGATCGTTTATTCTACCTACTGCCATTACAGGTATATTCAAGGCCTTTTTAATAGCTCCGGCTGAGCCTGCAAGACAAGCCTTTTTCATGAACATGGGT
>JALVSJ010000514.1 GCA_027024445.1 Desulfobacterales bacterium | reverse complement strand
CACATGGGGAGAGGCGTTGCTGATATCCTGGCCATTAACTTTAACGCCTCCTTTTTCGATTTGCCTCAGGCCTGTAATGGCTTCCACGAGCTCCTGCTGCCCATTTCCTGAAACCCCGGCAATGCCAAATATCTCCCCTGCGTGCACATCAAAGCTGACATCACGCACTGAGATGAGCCCCCTGTCTCCCCTAATCGTAAGCCCGCTTACTTCCAAGACAACAGGACCCCTTTCCAGGTTCTGCCTGTTGAGCTCGAAGAGTATCTCGCGTCCTACCATCATTCTGGCAAGTTTGCACTTGTCCACGTTGCGGGTTGGCTCAGTTCCTACTACCTGCCCATGTCTTAGTACTGTAACCCGCGTGCAAATGGACAGCACCTCATCCAGCTTGTGGCTTATGAAGATAATGGTGTGGCCTTCTGATGCCAGACGGCGCAGAGTCCTGAACAGTTCGTGTGCCTCCTGAGGGGTGAGCACTGAGGTGGGCTCATCAAGGATTAAGAGATCAGCACCTCTGAATAGGGCCTTAAGGATCTCTACCCGTTGCTGTTCGCCTGCTGAGAGTTGCCATACATAGGCTTCGGGATTTACCTGTAATCCATAACTTTCCTGAAGTCGTTTCAGGTCCTGGGCCACCTTTCGTACAGGGAACAGAAAGGGTGCATCCTTGTATCCAAGAGCAATGTTCTCGAGGACAGTATGGTTTTGAATCAGCTTGAAATGCTGGTGGACCATCCCGATTCCAAGGCGTATTGCATGGGCGGGTGATTCCAGTGACACAGGTTGGCCGTTTATTTTAATAATCCCGCAGTCGGGGTGGTAAAGGCCATAGAGGATGTTCATGAGGGTGGTCTTGCCAGCACCGTTTTCGCCAAGCAGACCAAGGATCTCCCCTGCCTCTACATGGAGGTTTATGTCCTTGTTGGCGATGACATTGCCGAAGGACTTGGTGATGCCGACCATTTCAAGTTTTTCGATCCTGGACATTTGCCACTCTCACGCAATGGACAAAAAAGGGGGCAAATCAGTTCGTTCTCATATCTGCCCCCTTTCTTAGATCCTCATTCCTCAGAATGTCCGGGCCTGCTCCGAAAAGCCTTCAGTGTTGATGAAACAGTAAAGACTCATCTTGGAGGATTCATCCCACTAAAGCCGACCCATTGAGCACATGACTCACAAAAATACGGCGCCCTCCCGCCAGTCACTCTTAAAGAAAGACCATTCTCTGTTCGCTAGCCATCAACTAATAAGGCTCAAAATGCGGGAAAGGCAGATGAACTCTATTTAGACGGCACAGTAAAAAGTTTCAGATGCAAGGCGCGCGAGGCTTGAGGAATGAGGCGTACTCAGCAGTACGTCGGAATGACGCAAGCCGAAGCGCCTGTCTGCCGTGCGACGCCAGGCAGGCAACGCCGCAGATGGACTTTTTACGAAGCCGTCACTATTTGGGGATATTTCCTACTATGTTATCAACATAGTAATTGATACTCAAGAGCTGTCCCTTTGTTGCCCGCTCGCCCTTCTTAAGCCTCAGATTCCCCTTGTTGTCCTTGATGGGTCCCACAAAGGGGTCAAATACTTCGGGGCCCTTTTTCATTTGAGCCAATCTCTTCATGACAAGATCATAGGCACTTATCTTGCCCAGGTCAGGGGTACTGACCATAATGGATTTCAGCTTTCCAACGAACTTTGGGTTGATCTTGTGGTCCGGGCTGGCCCCGAGGTGGGCTGCACCTTCTTTGACCCTCCACCAGAGGTCCTCATTGGTCCATTTACCGTCATGAATGTCTCTCAAGATCTTTTCGTACATGATACCCCAGTCAACAAGCTGACCGGACACTGCCGAGTCAGGTCCAAATTTTTCCATGGGGGAATAATGACTGAAGGTATAGACAGGTTGGCCTTTTTCAGTGTGTTCCTGGCCCACCTGGATAACACTGGGAGAGTCTTCTGTGAAGGCGAGGGCATCGCAACCATCGGCCACAAGTGCTTCGGCTGCCTCTTTGGCTTTGCCAGGCGCGTACCAGGCAAACAGCCATCGGACGTGGACCGTGGCCCTAGGATTGACGGCCTTTACCCCGAGCGCATAGGCATCGATGTGGCGAATAACTTCAGGTATGGGGAAAGCACCCACATAGCCGACCTTGTTGTTCTTTGTAAGGGCCCCTGCCATGAGGCCATTGAGGTAATACATCTGATAGAGCTCAGCAAAATATGTCCCGACATTTTTGGCCCTCTTAAAGCCCGAGCAGTGCATGAAAATCTTATCAGGATATTTCTTGCCAGCGGCGATGGTGGCATCCATGTAACCAAAGCTGGTGGTAAAAACCACGTCGCATTTTTCGCCCTGAATGAGTCTGTCAATTATTCTCGCACAATCAGCCTCACTTACCGATTCTACGTAGACCGAGTCCAGCCAGGGCAACCTTTTCATGGCATAACGCCTTCCCATCTCGTGGGCGTGGGACCAACCATAGTCCCCCACCGGACCCACGTAGATAAATCCGGCCTTGAGTTTTTTGCCTGCCTGTGCAGTGCCGGTTAAGAATGCCGAGCCAACAACGAAAAATACTAGTGCCGCAAGAATGATTAACTTCTTCAATTTCACCCTCCTTCTTTTAATTTGTATTGGAAACTCTGTTTGAAATAGCGGGGAAACATGCACTTGTCCCAGTACGGTGGGCGCAAGACTTCCTGTGTTTACCATACTCACCCCGAAATCTGTCAAGGAGTTTATGGGTCAGACAAAAATGCTTAAAGAAATCAGTTTGTTCGGATATAATGAACCCAGATTATGCGCCAATATTCAAATTGCCTTGTGGAGCAATGTGTAACACTTTTCTGGCCTCACCTGTTTGATGAAAGGCAGTGGGACATCGTTTTGCTACGTTCGCTGCAGCGTCGGAAAATCC
>JALVSJ010000513.1 GCA_027024445.1 Desulfobacterales bacterium | reverse complement strand
CACCTTGTAGTAGCCTCGTCGGTGCAGATTCAGGGATAAAAAAGACAAGCAAAAACACTCCCAGATGTATCAGGAAGGAGAGTAGAAACATCTTTTTCCAGTTGGGTTGCATTTTAACGCCTTGCAGGGGATAATGCCTCGGAGCACAAAATTATTCTAAGGGTTCTGTTACCATCCCCAATTTATCTATTCCGGCCTTCTTCACCTTAGCCATCACCTGGATTACAAAGCCATAGGGCACGTCCTTATCAGCACGAAGCAGCACCTCTTTATCTCGCCGACTCTCGAAAATCTTGGCTATCTTGATATCGAGTCCGTCCATTGGAAGCTTGTGGCTCTCCAAAAATATCTCCTTATTTCGAGTTATGGTAAGGATGAGCGGCTCCTCTGAGGTCTTAATATTCTTGGAAGTAGTTTTAGGAAGATTAACCTTTACCCCCTGAGTCATCATTGGTGCAGTGACCATGAAGATAATTAGCAATACGAGCATCACGTCCACAAGGGGCGTCACATTGATATCGGACATATATTTCTTGCCGTTTCGCTGTGAGATCATCTTGACTTTACCTGTCCTTTGAAAAGCCTCCTCTCCATGATACTCAGGAAATCCGATGAAAAGATCTCCATCTCTGCACTCAGGTCGGAAACACGATTACTGAAATAATTAAAGGCCACAACCGCTGGAATTGCGGCAGCGAGTCCCGCAGCAGTGGCAATAAGGGCCTCAGATATCCCTGGGGCCACAACGGCCAGGCTTGCCGAACCCCTCATGCCTATGCCCCTGAAAGATTCCATAATACCCCATACGGTGCCGAAAAGCCCGATGAACGGTGCAGTATTGCCAGTGGTGGCCAGAAAGTTCAGGGCACCCTCAAGCCTGCTGACCTGGTCTACCATGGCCTTCCGCAGGGAGCGCTCCAGATTGTCCATAATGACTTGAGTGCTTCTGGTAATTTCTGGGTCAGAGCCTTGGGAAAGGGCCGAGCCTGTGCCAGCAGCTTGTATCTTCCGGATCTTGGCAAACTCTGCATATCCTGCCCTGAAAAGTCGAGCCACAGGGCTGTATTCCAGTTCCTCCGAGGCCTTGTAGACCTCTTTCATATCGCGGCTTTCCCAAAAAAGATCCAGGAACTCTTCTGTCTCGGTTCTGGCTTTCTTAAACATTCGTATCTTCATCAGAATTATGGCCCATGACGTAACTGAAAACCCCAACAAAATCAGCAATACGAATTTAACCATAAGCCCAGCATGTATCACCATTTGGATGATGTCATGTCCAAAGGCGCTCTGGAAAGAATACCCCGCCAACACTTGATGAATTGGAAAAAAATGCATATACATTCCTTTCAACGTAAGTTGGTGTTCTTAAGATTCAGCCGTCTCCCTAATTACCTCTCCTGAGGTCAGAAATTTCTCTAGCAAGAACTCGGCCAACCCCTCAATTTCATCTGACATAAATCTAGGGACAGTGAGGTGTAGGTCCTCGGCATCGTCAGTAACCACAGCTATCAGACTTTCATCTCCAAGGCAAAGGGGGGCTGGGTTCACGGCCCTACGGAACACCTCAATCTTGGGATAATTTTCCCGTTTATATCCTTCTGTTAACACGATGTCTACCCTAGAATAAAAGGGAAGGAGTTCTTCTATGCTCATGTCACGGTCTGTATCCATAACCATGGCTACCTGCCTGGGCGATGAAATGATACTGATCGTGGCACCGGCATGCTTGTGCCTGTAACTGTCTTTGCCCGGCTTATCAATCTCAAATCCGTGCACGTCATGCTTTAGCGTTCCGACCTTAACCCCCCTTCGGGTGAGTTCTGGTATTAATTTTTCCAGCAACGTCGTCTTACCTGCCCCTGAACTCCCTACAACACAAACCACAGGCGGCTCTGGCTTCTTCATTGTCATTTGCAATTTCCTCCAATCATTTATCCCAGATTATCCGCGAAGGCCAGCCGAATCAATTTAGGGCAATGGGATGTTCCCCCTGCCTGCCATCCGCCTGCCTGGCCTGCAGACAGGCATTCAGGCAGGAGTCCCGAGCCAGTCAGGCGGGGAGGACCGCCCCCCTGTAAGGAGTCAGATGCAGTCTGAAAAGGATCTTCCGACCGCGCAGCGAACGTAGCAAAACGATGTCCCATTGCCCTTCATCAAACAGGTGACGCCACAAGAGTGTTACCCCTTGCTCCACAAGGCAATTTGAATATTGGCCCATAATCTGGGGTTATTTCCTTTGCTTTATCCGAATATATCCCTGAATATCCTCTCCTCTTCCCTTACGCATCTACTCCTGAATCTGCGATACTTCTCCAACAGTTTCTTTCCTTCTGGGGTCAGCCGACTACCCAGCCTCCTGTCTGTATCAACGACCCTGGCTCCCAGGTGATCCTCAGTTGCCCTGATCTTGCTCCACACTGCCTTATAAGACATCTTAAGTAGCTTGGCAGTCTTATTTATGGACCCTGTTTCCTCAATGCTCTCAAGGATCAGGCTCCTCCCCTGCCCCATAACGATCCTGTCGTTTTCATCCACTATCCACTGCCTTGACTTGACTTTCAGGTCTCCCACCATACAACCCCTTACTCAACTGAGGCGAACAGTTCCCCACTCCTCGATGGATCGTAGCCCCCGAGGGCCTTCACCCTTTCACGGAAGTTTTCAGAGCTTATGGTTTGCAGCATCGCCTTGATATTGGATTCTTCCAGCAGCCCTTTCGGGATAACGATGTCGTACTGCTCCGATTCAATGGGTATAAAGTCCAGGTTCAGTGCCTTCGCTGCCGCGTAAATACCCATGCCGCAGTCTGCGGCCCCGCTCACTACATCAACAGCGACTGCCATGTGGGTGAACTCCTCGTGATCGTAGCCTCGAATCTGCTTAGGATCAATCCCTGCTTGCCCCAACTTAAAGT
>JALVSJ010000512.1:2210-2918 GCA_027024445.1 Desulfobacterales bacterium | reverse complement strand
CTCACACAGTTCCTTGTGGAGCCGCGCATTCTCCCTGATCAAGCGGTTCCTCTCGAGGCCTTTTCTCAAGCAATGGATCAGTTGTTCTTCCTCAAATGGTTTTCTAATGAAGTCATAGGCCCCATCTTTCATGGCCTGGACAGCCAGTTCAATGGTCCCATATGCAGTCATCAGGATTACGGTCACGGCAGGGTCAATCCTTCTGGTTTCCCTCAAAAGGGCCATTCCGTCCATGTCAGGCATGATTATATCCGCCAGGACGAGATCAATAGCTCCTTTTTCAATGATTGTGACTGCATCCCGTGCCTTTTCCGTTGTGATCACTTCACAACCAAGTGCATCAGAGACTATCCTTTTCAGTCCTTTGAGTAAGTCTATTTCGTCGTCAACAATTAGAATCCTATCTTTCATTTTTCCAACCTTGTGCCGGTTAGTCCAAGGGGAGTGTAATTGTAAACCTAGTACCTCGACCAAGCTCACTTTCAACTTGGATGTCGCCGCCGTGATCTTTCACAATACCGTAACTAACTGAAAGCCCCAGGCCTGTTCCCTCCCCTGTCTTTTTTGTAGTAAAAAAAGGGTCGAAGATTCTGTTACGGATCGATTCGGGGATCCCTTTGCCTGTATCTTCAATTGTAACGGTTATCACGCTCCTGGCATCGTCGTAGTCCGTTGTTACTGTGATTATGCCGTTCCTTTCGATGGCAT
>JALVSJ010000512.1:0-2200 GCA_027024445.1 Desulfobacterales bacterium | reverse complement strand
AATCAATAGTGGCTTGAGGCAGGCAGGGATGGTATCTGCGGACGACCGTAATCCCTTTCTTGGCCATTTGTTGCTCCAGAACCGACAAAATTTCCTCCAGGGCTGAGTGAATGCTTGCCTTAACTCGCTTGGTTTCCGATGCTCGGGCAAAACTAAGGAGCGCCTCTACGATCTGTTTGCAAGCTGTTGTGTGTTTTCTGATTACCTTTATGTCATCATGAACAGTAGACTCGTCAGGTGTGTTCCTGGAAATGAGGCTTGTATAGCATGCAATAACGCCAAGGGGATTATTGATTTCATGAGCAACCCCTGCTGCCAATTGCCCAAGAGAGGCGAGCTTTTCCGTCTGAGCGAGGTGCCTTCCCAGTCTTTTCTTTTCAGTGATATCACGCAGCACTGCCTGGTAGCCTATAATCCTCCCGATTTGATCCGTGTGCAGGGTAGCGGACATAACGATGTAGAGCCGCTGGCCGGTTCGATTTACCATGGACACTTCGTAATCAACTACAGAGTGTTCTTCGTTTATTGCGTCAACTAGCCGCTGGTAATCCCGGGCGTCCCAGAACAGTTGCTCAACAGACTCCATGGAAAGGGCCTCATCCTTCCCATGCAAGCAAAACATCTTTACACCAGCCTGGTTGAGATCCAGTATCTTCTTGTTGCTGTCCCAGAGGATGATGGCATCTTGAGATGCTTCAAATAAGGTGCGATATCTCAGTTCAGAGTCCTTCAACCTTTTGTGCGCACGTTTGAGGTCAGCAGCCACCTGTTCGAATGCAACCGTCAGTTGTCCTATCTCATCTGCGTTAATCGTAGCTGTCCCATGCGAAGCCTGGCCGTTTTCGTTTTCCAGGGTCATTTCACGGAAAGTGTTCAGTAGGTCCTTCAGTTGGGACAGGACAGTTTGATTGAAAAGGGTATAGAACAACAATATTAAAGCGAAAAGGACACCCGCGCCTATAAAGAAGGTAATCCATGCCTGTTTCTTGATCGTGAGATATGCAAATTCTACTGGGATATAGACTGCATCCTCTGCAACTACCTCACCGACTCGGTACCCATAGCCCCCTGCACTTTCTCCATAGATTCGTACCATCGCGCCGGGGGCTTCTTTTGGGTCACCATGACAACGCAAGCATTCTTTCTCGGCTACAATCTTTCTTAGCCTTGCATAGTATGCCCGGCCCTTTTTGTGGATAATCCCTGACCATTCCTGTGCCTCGGGATGTGTCTTGAACCACCCTAACATCTTCGACTCAAATGGGTCTGCCATATTGTCGGGGTTTCGTGGATTGGGTGTTGCTCTCTTATATGCGAACTGAGGAAGTCTATTTTGTACTCTCTTCATGACCTCCCGGCTGACATAGGATGTGGACATGGCTTCAGGGACAAAATCTTCTTTCGATATCAGAGAATACATCTTGGGTCGAAGGAGATCCTTTACGTAGATGCGAATAGCGTCTACAGCACACATGAGGATCTCTGTTTCTTTGTGTACACTTTGAGATAGCTGGTATTTTTCGTAGTAGTAAACGAGTAAAGTGCCCCCCAGACAAAACAAGAACAGGATTATCCCGGTCCCGATAGTAAACTGAACTTTCAAAGAGCGTCTTCTCTTCCTTCTATATTCAGCCTGTTTGGATTCGGAGATGGTCTGCTTGTCCATTATTACTCTTTCTCCTGTGTCTAAGGCTATGATGGATATCTGAGGTCTAAGGCTTGGTTCTACAAATAACAATTAAGCAGATAAAGGTACCTCGGGCCGTGTACTCCCAGGACGAGATTGAACTCTATATCTGCGGTTCGGCTGGGTCCCGTGATAAGGTGAACGGCACTGGGAAGTTTCTCGTTTTTGTCATGGAAAGAGCGGGTCAGACCGGGAAGTTGACGCACTGAGGATATAATCCTGCCGGCCTCTAAGACAACCAGGTGGACAGGGGGCAGCAGAGATGTTGCCCTTTCCCATCCTCGCTGTGACCTGACCACAATGGTCCCGGATTCTTCAATGATGGCATCTGTTGCGGTCACTCCCAGGTCAGCCTGGGCACAGTATTCCTTGAAATCCTGCTCATCAGTAAAAGAATCCTTGTATCTTACCCCCATGTCCTTGAAAGCATCTGGAACTCCAAGTTTATCTAAAAATGGATGCTTCCAGGCCACACAGGTTTGTACTGCATTTTCCGTAACTATCTGCTTCAGA
>JALVSJ010000511.1 GCA_027024445.1 Desulfobacterales bacterium | reverse complement strand
CCTCGGCCACAGCAGGCCCAAACAAAGCGACCTTCTCTTGAGGGAATGTCCCCACGACAATGACGCATCCCACTACAGATCCATTTCCGTCCATCACAGCCGAACTGACAGCGTTGACCCCATGCTGGAGTTCCCCCAGGTCCACCGCAAAACCCATACGCTCTGTTTGCCTGAGCTCGGCCTCTAAACGGCCTTTGTCAAACCGGGACGTGTCCCCGAAAAAGTAAAGCCTTTTTCTCGATAGAATTTTTTTCTGATCCTCAGGCCTCATCTTAGCAACAATGGCCTTTCCATGAGCCCCAGCCGTCATATGAAATCGGTGGCCCACGTCCACGTTGACCCCTATAACGTGTCTTCCCGGCTCTTTGACGATAATGAAGACCTGCTCAGCGCTGATGAGGCCAAACAAGCAGGTTTCACCAGTCTTTTCGGCAAGATCCTTCATGTAGGGAGAGACCAAATCACGGAGATCCAGGCCTTCTAGCGCTTTGCGACCGAGATGTGCGAGGCCAGGCCCCAGCCTATAAGTCTTGGCCAAAGGGTCCTTTTGTACCAGCCCAAACCTCATCAGGGTATTCAGGATGGAGTAGCCCTTGCTGTTATGGATTCCAACCTCTTTGCAAATGCCGATTAGATTCAACGGAGTGGCGGAATTTCTTGAAAGACATATCAAGATCCTGCATGCCTGCTCCACTGCGGGAACAGACACCCCGTAGTTGGATCTGGATTTGCTTTTGCCCACGAGCGATCTCCTGGTCGTGAAAGATCGGAGAAGTTATTCTGTAGATAGAATTAGTTTCAGTATATCGAAATAACTATGCTTGTCAAGGTAAAATAGTCTTCAATCAATTTATCTTGATCTTCGTTCTCTTGGAAATTAGGATAGCGGCTATGATACCCTACCCTCGCATCCGCCCTGACATCGTTAGCATAGGACCTTTTCATATCCGCTGGTATGGCCTTATGTATGTGGCAGGGTTTGTTACGGGCTACTATCTGATACAGCGACAGAGACGCTCTCGGGAGATCGGGCTTATTGGCCCTGTAGCTCAAGAGCTTGTTTTCGCGCTCGCTGTGGGTCTGATAGTAGGGGCCCGCCTTGGCTATCTCCTCTTCTATCAGTATATGGATCTCTCATACTATCTCAGCCATCCCATAGAAATTGTGGCCCTGTGGCATGGAGGCATGTCTTTCCACGGCGGGTTGATTGGCAGCGTTGTTGCGGGGTGGTGGTTTTGCAGGAGAAAGAGGCTGCCTTTCTTGGCAGTGGGAGACAGCGTAATTGTTGCGGCCCCCGTTGGTCTTTTCTTCGGAAGAATAGGAAACTTCATAAACGGAGAACTATTCGGTAGAGTTACGAGCGTCCCCTGGGCCATGGTGTTTCCCGCAGGAGGTCCCCTTCCCCGGCATCCATCTCAGATATATGAAGCCCTTGGTGAAGGTCTTGTCCTGTTTCTCATTTTATGGCACCTGCGAAAAAAACGGTTTCAGGACGGGATGATGGTGGTATGGTTCCTCGGACTCTATGGAATGATCCGATTCTTTTTGGAATTTTTCAGGGAGCCGGATCCGCAATTGGGCTTTGTAATCGGTCCGTTTACCATGGGCCAGGTTCTTTGTACTGCAATGATAGTTGGTGCCCTGCTGCTGACACTATTGCTGAGAAGGACAAAAGCCAAAGAAAACAAATGAATTGAGCGTCAGCCCTCAGAGGACGGATCGTAACATGAGGCTTGGAAAATGAAAAACACAGATAAGGGTTTCAGGGCAATGATATCTACTGATTGGAATGAGTGTCTTGCCCCCACTGGCCCTTTTGATCCAATCGCATTCTCTTATCCAGAGCTTGCTCAAGAGCTTGAATCTATCTTCAGACTTTATACCGGGAATAGAATAACACTTGGCCAGGCGGTAGAAAGGCTCACCAAGCTCTTACCGCATCTCCCCACAAAAGAGCAGATGGATGCATACCTGGACGCACATTTTACTACCTACAGAGGCGTCTCAGAGCTCATCCGATGGTGTGCTGATAATAAAATTCTATTTATGATCAATACCACGGCCGCAATCGGCTTTTTCCAGAGGGTGTTTGCCAAGGGCCTTTTACCCCGTGTGCCAGCCCTTTCGGGCCACGACATGATAGTATATGAGCCACTACCAACTGATCCAGATATTATTTTGGCCTTACATGAGACCAGTGATAAGGCAACAAATACCAGGATAGTGGCAGAGCGATTTGGCATTGAACCTGAAAGGATAATCATTATTGGCGACAGCGGAGGAGACGGGCCTCACTTTGAGTGGGGTGCCTTCGCAGGATGTTATCTAATTGCAAGCATGGCCAAGGCCTCGCTTCAGGACTATTGCAAAGTGCGAGGCATAACAATTGATACTTACTTTGGAATACGTTACGAAAAGGGTCAGGACCGCAACCCGCAAAAAGAGATGGAATTTGACTTTATGGAGCTTCGATCGGTTGTTGAGAGTCGTTTATGAAATAGATGGAATGCACAAACCATTAAACCCAAATTACGCGTGAAGCCTTACCGAATCAATTTAAGGCAATGGAATGTTCCCCTGCCTGCCGGCCAGGCAGGCGGGAAGGACTGCCCCCCTGTAAGGAGTCAGATGCAGTCTGAAAAGGATTTTCCGACGCTGTAACGAACGTAGTAAAACGATGTCCCACTGCCTTTCATCAAACAGGTGACGCCAGAAAAGTGTTACACATTGTTCCACAAGTCAATTTGAATATTGGCGCATAATGTGGGTTAAACAATCACCTATAAGATAGGGTACTTGATCCGGTGCTTGGCTTATTAGTACTGTAGATTTCGGCAAGCGCGTTCAGTCGATAGGAGTTCTTGTTCGGAGGAGTCTATGTCTGCAAGTGGAGTTTTCGTGTTGATCCTGTCTGTGGTAAATCTCGCAATTCTGATTGGCAT
>JALVSJ010000510.1 GCA_027024445.1 Desulfobacterales bacterium | reverse complement strand
ACCGTGTTTGCCTATTTCTCTAATATTTTAATTTTACCATTTTTATTCTCTTATAAATATAGATTAAGTTCCCTTCTTCCCTTTAAGGATAAAAATAAGGGTTATGTTATTGAAATGATAAGAAATCTGGGAAGGGAAGAAGTTAGGGAGGATTGAAGAAGAAGTTCCCTAAAACGCCCTTAAGCTCCCTAAAAACGCCAAAATAGGGAGTAAGGCCACCTGGGAGACCTTGTTAAAGATTGATTAAAAGAGGGGAGGGCATGAAGAGATTTTTTGAAGTCAAACAGGAGTGACAAAATTGAACCATGAATCTCACTAAAACTCTCCGAAAGCTACGCAGTGACCTTGACTTTGCCATTGAGTTGCTCAACAAGCCGAGCTCCCGCCTTTCCCAGGACCTAGGCGAGTTCTCAACGATCCTAGGGGGAAGGACATGCCCTTATTGCGATTCTCCGAAAATCAGGATCACCAGAACTGTCAAACCCCGACGTTACTACCGCTGCGACACCTGCGGAGAGACATGGCGCGGGACAGAATATTTCAGAATTCGCCGGGGAGAGTATCATTCCAGATGTAGAACAGAAAAAAGCTGATTCCATATGTAGAACAAAAACGATGTCTCTCCCCTTGCGAAGCCTTCAGCGTGATGTCTATCCTAGTAGAAAAACTTACTCTGTATCCCGGAGGTGAATGTGATGTTGAGCCCAGAGCAACAACAAGAAGTAAGAACCCTGTGTGAAATCTACAACGTTCCTTCGCTTTCCGAAGTTTTTATCAGCAATAATGTCGCACCCAGGGAGGTGGCACTGCATTTGATCAGAGCCAAAGAAACAGCAAAGAGCAACCGAATTCAATTTATCGAAGATGAAGCCGACAAATTCCGCCGAGCTGTCTCAGATGCCATCGCGATCAGGGCCGGCATAAGAATAGCCGATCCTGCCCCTGGAGCTAGGGACCTCGCCGGTTACAAGCTGCGTGAAATCGCTTACGAATGTCTGCACCGATATGGTGCTTCCCGCAAAGGCCCCATTGATGACGTGCTGTATCGCGCAATGACCACAACCGATTTTCCGTTGATCCTTCAAGACAGTGCACGCAAAGCCCTCCTTGCAGGATTCGAAAGTGAAGCGGAGACCTGGCGGGTGTGGTGTGACACCGGGGTAGCAAAAGACTTCAAACAACATAAGATCGTTCAAGCCTCTGTGAGCGAAGACCTGGATGAGGTCGACGAGCATCAACCGTACCCATACGGTGAGGCATCCGAGAAGCAAGAAACATATTCTCTCGCCACTTACGGTAAAATATTTGCCATCACCAGACAGGCAATCATCAATGATGACCTTGAGGCTTTGACAAGCGTCCCAAAGGTCTATGGTGAAGCGGCAGCCCGTAAGATAGGGGATCTGGTCTACGCAGTCCTCACGTCAAACCCCACCATGGGGGATGGCACGGCTCTATTCCACTCCAGCCATGGCAATATCGGGACTGCGGGCACAGTGAGTGAAACCACCATTGCCGAGGCTATCAAGCTGATGAGGTTACAGAAAGATATTGATGGCAAGAGACGATTAAATATTCGTCCCCAATACTTCATAGCCCCGGTGGCCCTTGAAGGCACCGCTGAGATCTTTTTTAACAGCAATCAATTCGCGGGCAGCGATACCGGCGCTACACGTAACAACCCATACGCCGGAACCCGTTTCACACGTGTGTACGATGCCAGACTTGATGACAATAGCACCACGGCCTGGTACATGGCAGGGCCCAAAGGAAAGACCGTGACAGTGTTCTTCCTCAGTGGGATCGAAGAGCCACAAATAAAGCAACAACCGGGGTGGCTCGTGGATGGCATTGAGTATAAAGTGACTCTTGATGCTGCCGTAAAAGCCGTTGACTGGCGCGCGCTGGTCAAAAACCCCGGAGCATAGCACCATGTTTCCTCCTTTCCAGAGTTCGTTTAACCTTCAACCACGCCCGGCGGGATAAGGGGCCATCCCGCTGGGTCCCATCAGGCCAGGGGGCCCCAAAGTCATTGGCCGATTACCCGGGCTCACTTAGGGAGGGTGTAAAAGCCCTCCCCAAAACAAATTTAGCTTGCTGAGCCAAAAGATCAGCGAGAGCCAATACCATGCTAACAGTAGAGATGAAAGGCCTCGACAAGCTTCTCAAGGGATTAAAACAAGAAAAAGAAAGAGTAGAGAAAGCCTTGAACACAGCGATCAAGATAGAAGGCTACCGCCTGCGCAAAGAGATGCAGAAGGAAATAAGGGCCGGAGCCCCTGGGGGCAGACCCTTTGCACCGCTTTCTGCAATTGTAAAGCGGCGCTATGGCAACCGCCGTAGCGGACCTCTGGCCAGGCTGGCGGTGGCAGTGCGCTACCAGGTCACCCAGCGAGATCCCATGGAGATGCATGTGGGCTGGGTAGGCCCCAGGGTATCCAAGAGCTGGAAATACATTGCCCGGGTACAGCAAGAAGGCTTCTCCTTTCCCGTGAACCCGGAATTACGAAGGGCCTTGCGCAGGCGTGGTGCGCGACTCCCCAAGCGCTCGCCATACCGTGAGTATTTTTTCCTGCGCAAAGAGACCAGAAGATTTCGTGTGCCAGCCCGCCCCATTATAGAACCCTTCTGGCGTGCCCACGAACAAGAGGCATGGCGAAATATCAAAAACAATTGGAAGCGCAAGATGCGCGGGGGAGAGGATCTAATGGTAGATCACAGGCTTGAGATAGTTCTAGCTGCAAAAAACGCAAGCAGTAAAGCATTTCGACAGGTTAACGAAAGTATCAAATCCCTGACCAAGAATGTCTTTTCGCTCCGTGGCGCCATGACAGGCCTCCTGGGCGGCGCTGCTATGTACAAGCTAGCCGGGGCGATAAAGCAATGGGAACGACTAGCCGGAATACAAGAGCAAGCTGAAGCTGGTGTTCGCCAGGGCATGTAAT
>JALVSJ010000509.1:8624-8923 GCA_027024445.1 Desulfobacterales bacterium | reverse complement strand
CCGGTGCAGCCCAGCTCGGAGCAAAAGTCTTGCTGGTGGAAAAAGAAAATGCTTTGGGGGGAGACTGCCTCCATTACGGATGCGTCCCCAGCAAGACCCTCATCAGATCCGCCCAGGTCTATCATCTCATGAAATCAGGCAGTAAGTTCGGCCTCCCAGAGCTCAGCCCACCACCCGTTGATTACAAACAAATAGCCCACAGGATCCAAGAAGTTATCGCAGAGATTCAGAAACATGACTCTGAGGAGCGCTTTTGTTCTCTGGGGGCAAAAGTGGAGTTTGGCAATCCAGTATTTGTG
>JALVSJ010000509.1:0-8614 GCA_027024445.1 Desulfobacterales bacterium | reverse complement strand
TCGAATTGAATGGCAAGACCTTTTCTGCAAAATATTGGGTCATTGCTACGGGATCTTCCCCGGTAATTCCTCCTATCAAGGGCCTGGAGGAGGTAAATTATCTTACTAATAAAGAAATATTTTCGTTGGACAGGCTTCCTGAGACCATGGTGATCCTGGGTGCAGGGCCCATTGCGGCGGAAATGGCCCAGGCATTTTGTCGCCTTGGGACCAAAGTTACTGTGATACAGAGAAGCGGCCAGATCCTGAGCAAGGAAGACAAAGACATGGCAGATGCCCTCATGAATGTCCTCATCTCTGAGGGTGTAAACATCCGGCTCAACTCCAGCGTACTTGAGGTCCGAGAGAACAAGGGCCTCAAAGAAGTCATAATCCTGGAAAAAGGCTCAAATGGCTCACAGGTGGTGAGAGCTGAGGCCCTTCTCATAGCAATGGGCCGCAAACCCAATATTGAGGGCCTTGGTCTTGAAGACATTGGCGTCCAGTACAATAAGAAAGGCCTGCAACTGGATGACAAACTCCGCACCACGCAAAAGCACATCTTTGGGGCAGGAGATGTCACGGGGGCCTTTCAGTTCACCCATGCTGCAGGATATGAAGGGAGTATCGTTCTAAGTAATACCATCTTCAGGCTTCGCCGGAAGGCAAATTATGCTCATATGCCCTGGTGTACATACACTGATCCGGAGCTCGCCAGTGTTGGAGTGAATGAAAAGCGTGCAAAGGAAGCTGGAATCAAATATTCAGTTTATACAGAACATTTCAAAGATAATGATAGGTCTCTTGCAGAAGGCGAAAAAATTGGGAAAATAAAAATGATCCTGGATGACGGGAACAAACCCATTGGAATCCAGATTTTAGGACCCCAGGCAGGTGAACTACTTAGCGAATGGGTGGCGGGGCTTGCTGGAAAAGTGAAGGTTTCCACCATAGCTGCGGCGGTTCATCCCTACCCGACCCTTGCAGAAGTCAACAAAAGGGTGGCCGGGGCATATGTTTCAACAAGGCTTTTCTCTGACAGGATCCGTAAAGGCCTAAAATTCTTTTTCCATCTAAAAGGCAGGACCTGTGGTGAACCGTGACCTAAAGGCGCAGGGCTGGAAGCAGAAAGCATAAGAGATACATACTGGAGGAATGAGATGCAGCTTGGAATGATCGGATTAGGACGAATGGGTATGAATATGGCCCGGAGACTACTTGAAGAGGGCCACGAAGTACACGCATATAACAGAACGCCGGCCAGGACCGAGGAAGTTGCCGCCCTGGGGGCGCATCCGGCCTATAGCTTGGGTGAACTGGTCGGTCAGTTGGCCTCACCCAGGATCCTCTGGCTGATGCTCCCTGCCGGTAGCACAATAGACACACATCTGCAAAGCCTTGCCTCAGAATGCACTGAGGGAGACATCATTGTAGACGGAGGAAACTCTTTTTACAAAGACACATTGAAGCGCAGTGAAATGCTGGCAGAAAAACACATCAAGTATCTGGACGTGGGAGTAAGCGGGGGTATATGGGGCCGGGAAAAAGGCTATTGTTTGATGATTGGAGGTGACGAGGACAGCTATTCATATCTTATACCTATTTTTGAAAGCCTCGCACCCCCAGAGGGATACCTTTATTGTGGTCCAAGCGGGGCAGGCCATTTTGTCAAGATGATCCATAATGGGATAGAATACGCCATGATGCAGGCCTACGGGGAAGGGTTTGAACTTCTTGAAAATTCACCCTATGCAAAGAATTTCAATTATGCCAAGATTGCTCACTTGTGGAACCGGGGTAGCGTCATAAGATCATGGTTGCTCGAGCTGGCCGAACTCGCTTTTTCTTCTGACCCCAGATTGTCACAGATCAAGGGTTACGTGGAGGACTCCGGAGAGGGGCGATGGACTGTTATGCAGGCCATTGAGAGCGCCACGCCTGCCACTGTTATTGCCCATTCCCTATTTCAAAGGTTCCGCTCAAGACAGGAAGATACTTTTTCAGATAAGCTGATTGCAGCGCTCCGAAAGGAGTTTGGGGGGCATCCTGTGAAATCCGCTTAATACAGATCTCCATAGTACCTTAATCAGCATTACACACGTACAAACCTGTCCGAAATCGGTTTTTGGCAATAGGCAGGGGAACGTCTGTCTGCCGTGCAACGCCAGGCAGGGGATTTTCCTGGAGCGGCGTCATTTCAGCCCTGCAGCAGGATAGCGGAAGGGCTGGAATCCGCAGTGCTTGCCCGCCAGAATTATGGCGGGAGATGAGCCATGGATGGCGCAGCGAGCGTAGCGCCTGCCTGGCGTCAGACAGGAAGGGAATATGCCGTTTCCCTGCCAAGATAGACTCAACTACAAAACCTCATTTTATAAACTGTGATTCAGTGCCCATAAGCTGTTGAGTTTATTAAGTTCACTCCTTGAACCTACACCGATTTTGGATACCACTGACGCAGGCACAGCCACGATATACCGGCTCAAGGAACTCCCTTTCAAAGTAAATCTGACTTCTTAACGGAGTGACGGCCCTCGCTTAACGGGATGCGCGTAAGAAAACCAAAACTTCGGACATCCTTTCCCCCAAGCATCCCTACTCGGGCCGTCCTGTCGGCTTCCGGGAGGCTAATCCGGTAGATTTGCTTTGAAAGGGACCCCCTTGTACCGGTATTTCCTACCTAATCTAGATGAATTCTTTACGGGCTCCTATGACTTTCGGGCTTGAAACGGGCGCCTAGTTGATGTAAAGCTGTGGCAGCATTTATCCGGAGCAGATCCACATAATATTAGGAAAGGAGACAAATACACCTTATGGCTACGGAATTGGACGAACTGTGCATCAATACAATCCGGATGCTCTCAGCAGACTGCATACAAAAGGCCAATTCAGGCCACCCTGGGATGCCCATGGGAGCTGCTCCCATGGCCTACGTGCTCTGGACCAAATTCTTGCGCCATAACCCTAGAAACCCTCACTGGCCTGATCGGGATCGCTTCGTACTTTCTGCTGGCCACGGCTCCATGTTACTTTACAGCCTGCTTTTTCTCACGGGCTACGACATCACCCTCGAAGACCTCAAGAACTTCCGCCAGTGGGGAAGCAAAACCCCCGGACACCCCGAATATGGCATCACCCCCGGAGTGGAGACAACCACAGGCCCCCTGGGCCAGGGCTTTGCCAATGGAGTGGGTATGGCAATAGCTGAGCGCCATCTCGCATCCATTTTTAATACGCCTGAGATAGAAATTGTTGACCACTATACATATGCAATAGTTAGCGACGGCGACCTGATGGAAGGCATCTCCCATGAAGCCGCATCTCTTGCAGGGCATCTGCATCTTGGTAAACTTATCTATCTCTATGATGACAATAGGATTTCCATAGAGGGTTCAACGGACATTACATTCACCGAGGACAGATGCAGGAGATTTGAAGCCTATGGTTGGCACGTGCAGACTGTGGAGGATGGCAACGATCTCGAAGCTATCGAGCTGGCTATCGCTAACGCTCAAGCCGAAACCACCAGACCCTCACTTATAGCCATCCGAACACACATAGGCTTTGGTAGTCCCGGGAAACAGGACGATTCCTCCGCCCATGGAGAGCCCCTAGGAGCCGAAGAGATATTGAAGACAAAGGAAAATCTGGGTTGGCCAAAGGAGCCCTCCTTTTATGTTCCTGAAGAGGTTTTGGATCATTTTAGGAAGGCGGTCCCAAAAGGTGATGAACTTGAAAAACACTGGCAAGAAAAACTTGATCTTTATAAAAAGGCTAACTCTGATCTTGCAAAAAAATTCATGGTCTGGATAGAGGGTGAATTACCCGATGACTGGCAGAAGGCCATACCGTCCTTTGTCCCTGACGCCAAAGGCATGGCAACAAGGGCTGCATCTGGAACAGTGCTTAACGTCCTGTCTAAGAAGATAGAGAACCTTATGGGAGGCTCAGCAGACCTTGGACCTTCAAACAAGACCCTGATCAAATCTTCCAAGGATTTTCAACCCGGCTCCTACGAGGGGAGGAATCTCAGGTTTGGTGTTAGAGAACATGCCATGGGGGCAGTCATGAACGGCATGGCGCTTCACGGGGGTATTATTCCATACGGCGGCACATTCCTTATTTTCTCAGATTACATGAGGCCAGCCATCCGTCTGGCAGCCCTCATGGGCCTAAAGGTGATCTACGTCTTCACCCACGATAGTATCGGCCTCGGAGAAGACGGCCCTACCCATCAGCCCATTGAACAATTGACCACTCTGAGGGCCATACCCAATCTGATAGTAATAAGGCCTGCAGATGCAAATGAAACAGCCCGGGCATGGAAAGTTGCCATAGAGGAGCAGGACGGCCCCGTGGCCCTCGCTCTCACCCGCCAGGCAGTTCCGGTTCTTGATCGAATCGAATACTCGCCAGCCGAAGGGCTTGTCAAAGGCGCTTATGTGCTTAAGCAATGGGGCAAAGGGCTTCCTGATTTGATCCTTATTGGAACCGGGTCAGAAGTCCATATAGCCTTGGATGCTTCAAAGACCTTGGCAGAAAAAGGCTTCAAAGTGCGCGTGGTCAGCATGCCTTCATGGGAGCTATTTGACAAACAGCCGGAAAATTACAAGGAAGAAGTTCTTCCTGCCTCTGTAAGGGCACGAATTGCGGTTGAGGCCGGCTCTACTCACGGATGGCACAAGTATGTTGGCGATAGAGGCAAAATAATTGGAATTGACCGCTTTGGAGCGTCAGCGCCTTATAAGATGCTATACGAGAAGTTCGGTATCACGCCACAGCGCTTAGTTGAGGAGGCCCTGTCTCTCCTTGGGAATAAATAGGGGTCATGAGACAGGTCTTGGATTCCGCCCTATATGTTGTCAATAATGCACGTCACGTTAGAATTGACCCCGACAACCTCTCGCTGCTCGCAGATCAAATTACCTCAAACATCCCTGAAATCCCTATGTGGGATTCTTTTCATCACTACTTTGACGGCACCGAGAAAACCCTTTTTTATCTATTTGTCCTGGACACCCTCAATTTTTGCTTTTGGCCGGAGCCAGGCCACAGAAAATGGACAATCCAATACAAAGGCCAGAGGCTTTCCGGGTACAATGGCCTTGCTTCTGCGCTCAAGATGAGTTTTGAAATGGGTCTTGCTCTAGATGATCCGGCCCACCTTGCATCCATGAGTATGGCTGAACTCCTCGAAGTTCTGGATGGCGAGGGGCAACTACAGTTGATGGAGCAAAGGCTGAAGGCTGTCCGGGAACTGGGTCGTTACTTCCTGGACAAATGGAATGGAAGTCCGACAAGGCTGGTGCAGGCCTCCAGGGGCTCTGCCGTGGATCTTGCCTTAAGAGTGGGCAACGAATTGGCCTCTTTCAGGGACATTGCGATGTACAATGGAAGGCAGGTCTATTTTTACAAAAGGGCTCAGATACTGGCTGCGGATATATATGGCGCATTTCAGGGAAGAGGTTGGGGTGAATTTCATGACATGGATCGCATCACCGCCTTTGCAGACTACAAACTCCCCCAGGTGCTGCGGCACATGGGAGTCCTCGTATACAGTCCAGAGCTTGCAGCAAAGGTGGACTCAAAACAGTTAATTGCGCAGGGAAGCCCCGAAGAGGTGGAGATCCGTGCTCATACCATAGTCGCTGTTGATCGATTATGTGTTGAACTTAGGAAGAAAGGAAATAACATCCGACCTTTTGAGCTTGACTGGATCCTGTGGAATATGGGCCAGGAGGATAAGTACAGGAAAAAGCCATATCACAGGACCGTGACCATTTTCTATTGATGTATTCACCGCAGAGTCACACTTGTCTGCTGCAAGCAGGGAGGTCGCAGAGGCTGAAGCCTGATCCCTTCTATGTCATTTCGACCCTGCCTGCAGAGCAGGCAGGCGCAGGGAGAAATCTTAAGATTTCTCGTCCCCGCCTGACCGACAACGGGCAGGGAAATGACAGGGCTCAGAGAGGACAATGTTTCGCTTCGAGATAAAGGCAACATGCGGATCTGCTCGAACAGGAGTTCTTGCCACTTCCCACGGTGAAGTGCACACACCTGCATTTGTCGCAGTGGGCACGCTTGCATCTGTCAAGGGAGTGACTCCCCGACACCTGAAGGAAGTAGGAACCCAGATCATCATAGCCAACACCTATCACCTCCATCTTCAGCCAGGCGAAGACCTCGTAGAGGGTGCAGGAGGGCTCCACAGGTTCATGGGCTGGGACGGTCCCCTCATGACCGATTCAGGGGGTTTCCAGATCTTCAGCCATGGCGCAGGCAAAGAGCATGGCGTAGGTAAAATCGCTTCCATTTTTCCCGAAGAACCAGACAGGGGCGGCCACCTGAGAAAGAAGCCAGGCAAATCCCTGGTTACCGTGGATGAGGATGGAGTCGATTTTATCTCTTACCTGGATGGATCACGGCACAGGTTCACCCCTGAGAACGTAATCGAGATACAGGCCAAACTGGGAACTGACATTATCCTCCCTCTGGATGAATGCACCTCACCGCTCCACGGCAGAGAATATACCATCTCGGCAATGGAACGCACGCACCGCTGGGCTGTGAGGGCACTGGAAGCCTTCTCAAAATATGGGAAACCCCATCAGTCTCTGCTCGGCATTGTCCAGGGTGGAGCTTTTGAAGATTTGAGGAAAGAAAGCGCAGAGTTTGTATCTCAACAGGGGTTCAGTGGTTTTGCAATTGGGGGCTCCCTGGGTAAGTCCAAGCGTGACATGCACAATGTGCTTGACTGGACAGTGCCCAATTTGCCGCAGCAAAAGCCCAGACATTTACTCGGCATAGGCGAAGTAGAAGATATCTTTGAGGCGGTCAAGCGAGGTGTGGATACGTTTGATTGTGTAAGCCCTACCCGGATGGCACGAACAGGGACTCTTCTTAGCTACGGGCATCCAAGGCACAGGCTCCATATACTTAACAGCCGGTTTCGCCGTGACTACTCCCCCGTAGAGCCCGATTGCCCCTGTTATACCTGCCGCAACTTCACCCGCGCATACCTTCGCCATCTCTTTTCAGCCAGAGAGCCCACCGCAATAGTGCTTGCCACTATCCATAATCTCTCATTTATGGAAAGACTGATGGAGCAAATTAGGCTGTCCATAGCTAGAGGGAATTTAGAGCAACTCATGAAGAGGTGGGGATTTGACTCCCTTCACAATGGGACTTGACATCTGAGATTCCCTTTTATAGATTCGCCCCCATTCTTTCAGCGATGAAGGCAATGAAGTCTGCCTGAACCGCCCTGCTGCCCATTGGGGAGGCCTTCGGGGCTGATGACTTCTGTTGAGTATTGGCGCTACCGGTTCGGGCAGAGACCTATAATATACCCGACGTGCACCTGGTCGGGTTTTTTTGTACCAAATCTTGAGAAAAACAGAGGAAGGTTCTCCGTGGCGTTTAGCATAGCTCTCATCATCATTTTGGGACTTAGTGCTGACTATCTCTTCAGGAA
This sequence comes from Desulfobacterales bacterium, assembly GCA_027024445.1. GTDB lineage: Bacteria > Desulfobacterota > DSM-4660 > Desulfatiglandales > Desulfatiglandaceae > B111-G9. The sequence continues at coordinate 1,164 of JALVSJ010000509.1, read as the reverse complement.
GGTAAAGCTCCCTGGTCTTGTGGGTATGCTCATTGTGGGTATATTGGCCGGGCCTTACGTATTCAATCTGCTGTCTCCTGAGATGATGCATGTTTCAGGAGATTTCAGGAAAATCGCCTTAATTGTCATCCTCTTGAGAGCAGGTTTTGAGCTGAGGCGCGATACGCTGCACCGCGTGGGCCGAGCAGCAATCCTCATGAGTGCTATACCCGCTATATTTGAAATCATCGGGGTCACAATCCTTGCCCCAAGATGGCTCGGGATGTCCTATCTGGATGCGGCGCTTCTGGGATCAATATTGGGCGCCGTCTCTCCTGCCGTGGTGGTTCCGTTAATGATAGACTTTATGGACCGTGGTCGAGGCGCCAAAAAGGGCATTCCTACGCTCATCCTGGGGGCCTCTTCCATCGACGATGTATTCGTCATCGTCATATTTAGTATTTTACTCAGCGCATATGGGGGTGGCGAACTACACATCTTCAGAAAGCTCCTCGAAATACCGATTTCCATAGGTCTGGGAATTATAGTTGGACTCATACCAGGCTATTTTCTTTACAAACTCTTCGAGGCTCATGACTGGCGTCCACCAAAAAGGACTCTCATAGTTTTGGGTATTGCAATTCTGCTTACAAGGCTAGAGGAGTTACTCCAGGGAACCATCCCCATAGCAAGCCTGTTGGGTGTGATGTCTCTGGGGTTCATTATCCTGGAAAAATCCGAGCCCGTCGCTCACATCATATCTCAGAAGCTAAAGAAGCTTTGGGTGTTCGCGGAACTATTGCTCTTTGTCCTGGTAGGGGCCCAGGTCAATATTCACGTAGCCTGGCATGCGGGTCTTGCTGGAGCAGCAGTCATCTTTGTGGCCTTGATCTTCAGAAGCGTAGGCACATACCTCTCTCTGCTTGGAACACCATTTGACTGGAAGGAAAAACTCTTCTGCGTGGTAGCGTATATCCCCAAGGCAACCGTCCAGGCTGCCATTGGTGCAGTCCCGCTGGCTGCAGGAGTACCATCCGGCGAGCTTATCTTGGCTATGGCCGTCTTGTCTATCCTCCTTACTGCCCCCCCAGGCGCTATAGCCATAATGGTTATGGGAGAGCGGGTATTGGACTACGGGGAAAAGTCGCCATACAAATTCAAGGAATTGCGCGATCAGTTCAGCCT